>NZ_UNRE01000008.1 GCF_900537085.1 Agarivorans sp. Alg241-V36
GCGTTGTATATCGCTATCGATTCTTTTACAAGTATCTTCATTTCTTTAAGCGTTTTACATCGGTACAGTAAAAACTCCTGCTTCAGTATTCCGTTTATCCTTTCCGCCAACGCATTTTGGTAGCAATCATAACCGTCTGTCATCGAGGGTCGAATTTGGTTTATCAACAGYTCATCCTGATAAACTGCCGAGCAGTATTGTGAGCCTCGGTCTGAGTGGTGTACCGTGTTAGCGATATAGCGCTTATCTTTAACCGCCATTTTCAGGGCCTTCACTACGCTGTCAGCTTTCATGTCCTCACTCAAGTGATGACCGACTATTTTACGAGAAGCAGCATCGGTCACCAGCGACAGATAGTGTACACCTTGGTCTGATTCAAGATAGGTTATGTCGCTAACCAGTACATGCTCTGCATCATGTAACCCTTCCTCTTTCAGCAGGTTAGGATGTTTCTTCATCCAGTGCTTGCTGAATGTCGTTTTGGTGAAGCTTCTCTTTGGTTTAACCAGCAAACCATCACGTCTCAAATAGGCAAAGAGCCCATCTCGTCCAAGTTTAATGTCGTGCTCAAGGAGTTTAGGCTTTATCAACACGTAGAGCTTGCGTACACCCAATCGCGGCATATATTTACGCCAGTACTGTACCCAGTCTTTGATGACCGATAACGTCGCTCTACGGTTTTCCATTCGGGCGACCGCCTGATAAATAGATTGCCGTGAAATACCCGCCGCGCGACATGCAGCAGCTAGGTTTATTTCGCTGTCGGTTTTCGCTTGCCAGATGTACCGGATAAGTACTTTTTTCTAAGGCCCGCTCCGTATTCATTGTCCATGATATCGACCATACCATTGAGGATTTGGTTACGTAGCTTCTCTTCGGCTAACTCACGCTCAAGGCGCTTGATTGTTTCGGCTGGCGTTTCTTTTGAATTAGGCATAAGGGGATGCTGAAATGGTTTTGACCAATCAAGCCTACCATGTTTTCTGAGCCAAACCAGTACTGTTGAACGCCCCTGAATGCCAAATCGGGCTTGAGCTTGTTTGTAAGTCATTTCGCCTTTTTCGACGCGCTCTACGACACCTAATTTAAAGGCTAAGGTGTAATCTCGTTGTGTGCGCTTAGGGCTTGAGTTAATGGGTGTTGTCATAAAGAAGTCCTCTTTATGTCAACCTATTTCCGGACGGGACAAAGAGCATTAAAAAGGCCAGCATGTTGCTGGCCTTTTTAGTTATTTATCTGTCAAAGGTCTATTAGTTTGGTTTACTCATAGGGCTTTGTGCAGAAGTACTAGAGCTGCTTGATTGCACGCGACGAGAACCAACAGTAATCGGCTTACGTACATAAGGCTTTTTAACGACTTCTTCGGTCTGTTCTGATTTAGGTGCAGGCACTACAGCAGCAGGTTTTGCCATTACTGCAGAAGCATTACCTTTACCTTCTACTTTGCTAGGCTTTAATTTGCCGCGGTTGCTACGCTTTGGCTTAACTTCAGCTTTAACCGCATCAACTTTAACTTCATCAGCTTTCGCTTCAACAACAGGCGCTTCAGCTTTGGCTTCAACTTTTGCTTCAACTGCAGGTGCTTCAGCTTTTGCTTCAACTACAGGAGCTTCAGCTTTTGCTTCAACTGCAGGTGCTTCAGCTTTCGCTTCAACTGCAGGTGCTTCAGCTTTCGCTTCAACAACAGGAGCTTCAGCTTTCGCTTCAACAACAGGAGCTTCAGCTTTTGCTTCAACTGCAGGTGCTTCAGCTTTTGCTTCAACAACAGGAGCTTCAGCTTCAACAACAGGAGCTTCAGCTTTCGCTTCAACAACAGTTGCTTCGGCTTTTGCTTCAACTGCAGGTGCTTCAGTTTTTGCTTCTACAATTGGTGCACTGGCTTCGTTTTCAGGGTAGCGAGTATCAACTGCTGATTCTTGAGCGTTAGTCTCTGCTTTTGGTAGGTCATTAAAACGCTTACGGCCAGCATTACTTGAAGAGCGACGGCGGCGCTTAGGCTTCGGCGCTTCAGCATTGTCGTTAGTTTGCGCTACAGGAGCTTCAGCTTTTGGTGAAGCCTGCTCGGCTTTCTTAGCTACTGGCTTCTCTACAATTGCTTGATCAGCTTTTTGCTCACTAGCTTCATTGTTAGGCTTTTCTGCATTTACGCGAACCTTTTTACGCAAGTTGCGACGCTCACGGCGTTCTTTAACTTGACGTTCTTTCTGCTCTTTCTGCTCTTTTGGCGCGCGTTGCTTAGTAGGCTTAGCTTCTTGTGGAGTTTCATTTTCAGCCTTGTCTCTCGCAGGCTTATTGCGTTGATCTTTACGGCGACGGTTACTGTTTGAACCTTCGTTTCGATCATTTCGCTCTTTGCGCTCAGGACGTTCTTGATTTTTGTTATTACGCTTATCACCACGTTGATTGTTGCGACGACTATTGCGTTTGTCTCGTTGGGTATTTTTGCTACGAGTTTGCTTCTTCGGAGCAGGCTTCTCTTCGCTTGCAAACATGGCACTAAAGAATGCGATGATACGGGTTAACAGCGAAGGCTCAGCAGCTTTGTTAGCTGGTTTGCTAGTTTTAGCTGGAGCACTAGGTGCCGCTGGTGAACTAAAACCTTGCAGCACAGGTTGTTCAGCCTCAATTTTCTCTTTAGCTACTTGGTTTGGTTGATAAACAGGAGAGGGGTTTTCAGCGGTAAGCTGATAGCTAGTCTCTTGAGTTTCTTCACCAGAACGAACTCGGGTTACGTCGTAGTGAGGCGTTTCCATGTGTTGATTAGGAATAATCACTAATCGAACGTTATGGCGTTTTTCAAGCTTGTTAATAGCAACGCGTTTTTCGTTAAGCAAGTAAGCTGCTACAGGCACTGGCACTTGAGCATGTACTTCTGAGGTGTTCTCTTTGAGCGCTTCTTCTTCAAACAAACGAAGAATAGATAATGCTAAAGACTCGTTGTCTCGAATTGTTCCTTGGCCGTTACAGCGAGGACAAATATGCGTGCTTGATTCACCTAGTGATGGACGTAGGCGTTGGCGAGACATTTCTAATAAACCGAAGCGTGAAATACGACCAACTTGAACACGAGCTCGGTCTTGGCGTACTGCTTCACGGAAGCGATTTTCTACTTCACGTTGGTTTTTAACCGGCGTCATATCGATAAAATCGATAACGACTAGGCCGCCTAAGTCACGCAAGCGAAGTTGGCGAGCAATTTCGTCTGATGCTTCCAAGTTGGTTTGCAGTGCTGTTTCTTCAATATCTCCGCCCTTAGTTGCACGAGCAGAGTTGATATCAATTGAGGTTAAGGCTTCAGTTGGATCAATGACAATCGAGCCGCCTGATGGAAGGCGCACTTCGCGTTGGAAAGCTGATTCGATTTGCGATTCAATCTGGTAATGATTGAACATTGGTACTTCGCCTTCGTAACGCTTTACACGGCTTACGAAGTCTGGGCGAACCAACTCAATGTGCTTTTTGGCTTGATCAAAGATGGTTTTATTATCGATGAGAATTTCGCCAACATCACGACGTAAGTAATCACGGATTGCGCGAACAATTACATTGCTTTCTTGGTGTATAAGGAAAGGAGCTGACTTAGACTCTGAAGCATCTGTAATAGCGCCCCAGTGATTAAGCAGTACTTTTAGATCCCATTGAAGCTCTTCAGCAGATTTACCAACGCCAGCAGTACGAACGATAAGTCCCATGCCATTTGGTAATTCAAGACCATTCATTGCTTCTTTAAGCTGAGTGCGTTCATCACCTTCGATACGGCGAGAAATACCACCTGCACGAGGGTTATTTGGCATTAATACTAAGTAGCTACCCGCTAAGCTTATAAAAGTAGTTAAAGCTGCGCCTTTGTTGCCACGTTCTTCTTTATCGATTTGAACGATGACTTCTTGGCCTTCTTTAACTACTTCCTTGATGCTTGGGCGTCCTTGATAGACGTAGCCTTCTGGGAAGTATTCGCGAGCAATTTCCTTCATTGGAAGGAAACCATGACGCTCTGCGCCGTAGTCAACAAATGCAGCTTCTAAACTTGGCTCTACGCGGGTAATTTTGCCTTTGTAAATATTCGCTTTTTTCTGTTCGTGACCAGGACTTTCTATGTCTAGATCGTATAGCCGTTGGCCATCGACCAATGCAACGCGCATCTCTTCTAGCTGCATTGCATTAATTAACATTCTTTTCATTTATGTTGCCTTGGGGTTTGTTTGATTTAAACAACCTCATGGACAGCAATTAACCTGCCTTAAATGGCCAGACCCTGTGTTTAATGTAAGAGCGTATAGGTAACCTCCCGGTTAGCTTCTCTAGTCCTTAGGGCGCATTTTGGCGCTTGTATAAATATGAGTCCCGCAAACTTAGCTTGCCGAACTTTACAATCTATTCTATATAGCTTTGATTTAAGGCAAATAATTGTGATTGCCTATCAGGTTGCTATGAAAATTCTTAGTTTCGACAGCGTCATAATTTACAAAATAATGCGCTTCGAATACGGTGCCAAATAAGGAAAACCTTTAAAAACGGGCACTTTAAGCCTTACAAATATAGCAAAGCTATATTTTTCCATCAAATTATTTATGAGCATGTTACAATTTTTGCTATGAATACCGAAAATAAAGCAGTTCAGATGGTCACGGTTAGTGACGACGAGGCTGGACAAAGAATAGATAACTTCCTATTAAAACGGCTAAAAGGGGTACCTAAAAGTCGTATTTATCGCATTTTGCGTAAAGGGGAGGTTAGGGTTAACAAAAAACGCGTTAAACCCGAATATAAGATAGTGGCAGAAGATATCGTCAGAATCCCGCCTATCCGTGTTTCTGAGGAAACAGGCTTACCATCTAACAAGCTCAATCAGGTTGTTCAGTTAGAACAACAAATTGTTTATGAAGATGACAGTTTACTGGTACTTAATAAGCCTTCTGGAATGGCTGTACATGGTGGCAGTGGTTTAAGCTTCGGCGTTATCGAAGCTTTGCGCTCATTACGCCAAGATTGTCGCTATTTAGAGCTGGTTCATCGAATAGACCGTGATACTTCTGGTTTGTTGGTGATTGCCAAAAAACGCAGTGCCCTGCGCGAGATGCATCGCCAGTTAAGAGAAAAGGTTGTTCAAAAAGACTATCTAACCTTAGTGCATGGTCAATGGCCAAAATCAGTAAGAACAGTAGATGCGCCATTACGTAAAAACGCAGTGGCATCGGGTGAGCGAATTGTTATTGTTGATCAAGCGGAAGGAAAGCCTTCGTTTACTCGCTATCGTATTGAGCGCAGGTTTGCCGATATGACGCTCATGAAAGCAAGCCCGGTGACTGGCAGAACGCATCAAATACGCGTGCACAGCTTATATGAAGGGCATAGCATTGCCGGAGACGATAAGTATACCGATAAGGCTTTGCTGGCCGCGACAGAGGCAAAAGGATTGAATCGTTTGTTTTTGCACGCCTGGCAAATACGCTTTGAGCACCCGGCAACCCAAAAAGAAATGCATTTAACCGCGCCTTTAGAGCCAAGTTTAAAACGCTTTTGTGATCAGCTTGATCCTTTGTAGTGGGTTTTAAAGAAAAAGGAGCTTAGCTCCTTTTTCTTTTCACTAAGCTAGTAATCTAAAACCTTGGCTTTCTAATAAACTACAAAGCTTAATTAAAGGAAGGCCAATTAAGGTATTTGGGTCGTCACCCCTTAAATGCTTGAATAACACTATTCCAGCTCCTTCACTTTTAAAGCTTCCGGCACAGTTATAGGGTTGCTCTACGTTTAAGTAATGCTCTATGAGGTTGTCGGAGAGTTCTCTAAAGCCTACTTCAAAGGTATCCACTAGGCTTTGCATTTGCTGAGTATCACTATTGTAAAGTGCTAAGCCGGTATAAAAGGTGATCGCTTGACCACTGGCTGCTTTTAATTGTGCAACCGCATTTTGATGATTACCCGGTTTACCTACAATTTCACCATTAATGCAGCAAACTTGATCAGAGCCTATAATCAGATGCTTGGGAAAGAGAGTTTGACCAGCAAGCGCTTTTTGTTCAGCTAAACGTAAAACTAATTGTTCAGGTGTTTCGCCATGCTGCGGCGATTCATCAATATCAGGATTGAAGCAATCAAATGTAGGGCAAACTTTTTGTAAGAGTTGTTTTCTGTAAGCAGAGCTTGAGGCAAGAATTAGTCGATTATCCATCGTTTTTTAACCAAAATTAACAGTCTGCTGATTTTAAACGCAATCTTTAGCGATAGCGATACTTTAAAGGCAGTAAAAAAGCACAAATTGTTTTGACTATCACTGAGTGTAACTATATTATGCGCGCCTTATGCAAAAAGTGAAATTACCAGTAGAGATTGACCCGTTTAAGACGGCTAAGCGAAAGTTAGATTATGAGGGCTTCCTCGAGATCAAACGATTGCCTCGTTTTAGCGATGCAACCTTGAAAGTGAATAGTGATGTAGACGTCTGGTTGCGCTTTGGAACTGATCCGCAAGGATTGGTTGTCGTTCAAGGCAAAGCGTTAGCTGAGGTGGAGTTAGAGTGCCAACGTTGTAGTGAAACTTTTAGTTACGCTATTGATGTTGAGTTTACTTACTCGCCAGTCTGCGATGAATCGCAAGTGGAAGAGTTACCAGAAGATTACGAACCACTACAATTAAATGAAGACAACTACTTTTTAGTGGCTGAATTGATTGAAGACGAGTTGTTATTAGCGTTGCCAATCATTCCTAAACATCCGATAGAGGATTGCAAGGTACAGCAAAACGAACAAGTATTTGGTGAAATTGACGTTGTAGAGGAAGAATCTAAACCAAATCCGTTTGCAGTGTTACAAAGTTTAAAAAAGAAAGACTAGGAGACTGGGTCAATGGCTGTTCAGAAAAGTAAAGTTACACGTTCAAGACGTGGCATGCGTCGTTCACACGATGCGATCGAAAACAATGTTGCATTAACAACTGACGCTACTTCAGGTGAGCTTCACCGTCGTCACCATGTTACTGCTGACGGTTACTACCGCGGTAACAAGGTAATCAACAAGTAAATTTTTGCATTTTGCAAAAACTTACTATTGCAGTTGATGCAATGGGGGGCGATGTTGGCCCCCATGTTACAGTGCCTGCCGTTGCGCAGGCACTTAACTATTACCCTCATTTGCATGTTACCTTAATCGGCGACAAGCACTTTATTAACTCCCTGTTAATAGAGCAGCAAATCTCTCAGCACCCTCGCTTAGAGTTTGTTCATTCCAGCCAAGTTGTTTCCGCCAACGATAAACCTATTACTGCATTGCGTTCTAGACGCCAATCTTCAATGCGCTTAGCTCTTGATTTAGTTCATCAACAACAAGCTGATGCATGCGTTAGCGCCGGTAACACAGGCGCGTTAATGGCAATGGCCAAAGTAGTTCTTAAGTTGTTACCTGGTATAGAGCGACCAGCTCTAGTGACTCATCTACCCGAAGAGAACGGCCAAGGCAGCCTGTTATTAGATTTAGGCGCTAACTCAAGTTGTGATTCGGAAGTATTAATGCAATTTGCCGTAATGGGTGCGTCATTAGCGGAAAGTGTTTGGGGCCTACCTAAACCACGAGTCGCTTTGTTAAATATTGGTGAAGAACAAATAAAGGGTAATGACGTTGTAAAACAAACCGCGCAACTTCTTGAAAACTCAAGCGCGATTAATTACATTGGCTTTGTTGAGGGGAATCAGATATTTAGTGGTAAAGCAGACGTCATCGTTTGTGATGGTTTTGTAGGCAATGTTGCGCTAAAAACAGCCGAAGGTGTTTCCCAACTGATACTGGCTAAATTAAAGAAACAATTTGACGTAAACTGGTTCGCGAGGTTTATACTCAAGTTGTTTTTGCCGAGCTTAAAATCTCAATTAAAACAGCTGAACCCCGACCAGTATAATGGAGCGAGTCTGTTAGGATTGCGCGGCATTGTAATTAAGAGTCATGGGCATGCCGATGAAAAGGCATTTTTGCAAGCTATTCACCAAGCCGTCGCCGAGATACAACAGCAAGTTCCAAGCCGTATTACCGACAAACTTGAATCTTTATTAATTGATAAGCATTAAGTCTTTTATGTACTCAAAAATATTATCTACAGGTAGTTATCTGCCAACGAATGTTAGAACTAACTCAGATCTTGAGCAAATGGTAGAAACCAGTGATCAATGGATTACTGACCGTACCGGTATTAAAGAACGCCGAATTGCTGGTAATAATGAGTCAGTTGCTGATATGGGCGCATTCGCTGCTGAATTAGCCATTGAAAGAGCCGGTATAGATAAGAACGACATCGGGCTTATTATCCTTGCCACCACCTCGAGCGAGAATGCATTTCCTGCAGCAGCTTGTGAGGTTCAGGCAAAGCTAGAACTTCCAGGAGTACCTGCTTTTGATATTGCTGCGGCATGTGCAGGATTTACTTATGCCTTAAGTGTTGCCGACCAGTACATAAAAAGTGGTTTGGTGAAAAAGGCACTGGTTATTGGTGCCGACAAGTTGTCGCACATGTGTAATCCAGAAGACCGTTCTACCATTATTTTATTTGGTGATGGTGCTGGGGCTGTGTTACTTGGTGCAAGTGAAGAGCCTGGGCTATTGTCTACACATATTCATGCAGATGGCCGTTACGGCGATTTGCTTAAACTTCCACACCCGCAACGTGGTATGTCAGGCACCGAAATGGAGTCGTATATGACCATGAGCGGTAACGAAGTCTTCAAAGTTGCGGTAACTCGCTTAAGCGAAATTGTGACAGAAACGCTTGCTGCCAACGGCATCGAAAAAGCCGAATTAGATTGGTTGGTGCCACACCAAGCCAATTTCAGAATTATTAAAGCTACCGCTAAAAAGCTTGCTATGCCGTTAGATAAAGTGGTGCTTACTTTAGACCGACATGGCAATACATCAGCGGCCTCTGTACCCATTGCTTTAGATGAAGCCGTAACCGACGGGCGTATTCAACGAGGCCAGCTAGTATTACTAGAAGCATTTGGTGGTGGTTTTGCGTGGGGCAGTGCCCTAGTTAGATTTTAATTATTAGGATAGATGATGAGTAAATTAGCATTTGTATTTCCAGGACAAGGCTCACAAAGCGTTGGCATGTTAGCCGAGCTTATTAGTGAGTATCCGGTAGTTGCTGATACCTTTAAACAAGCATCAGACGTGCTTGGTTATGATTTAGCAGGATTAATCGCCAATGGCCCTGCAGAAGATTTGAACGAAACCAGTCGCACTCAACCTGCTTTGTTAACTGCTTCTGTTGCCTTGTGGCGTTTATGGAATGAGTTAGGCGGCACCAAACCTGCCGTTTTAGCTGGCCATAGTTTAGGTGAGTACTCTGCGCTTACTTGTGCCGGTGTACTAGACTTTGCAGACGCCCTTAAGTTAGTTGAATATCGCGGTCAGTTGATGCAAAAAGCGGTTCCAGCCGGTGTTGGTGCTATGTCTGCCATTATTGGTTTAGGTAATCAGGAGATTATCGAAGCCTGTGAGAAAGCCGCTGAGGACCAAGTAGTCACTGCGGTTAACTTCAATTCTCCTGGCCAAGTGGTTATTGCTGGACATAAAGAAGCAGTAGACCGCGCCAATGTATTATGTAAAGAAGCTGGCGCTAAACGAGCATTACCACTGCCAGTAAGCGTGCCTTCGCACTGTGCCTTAATGCAACCTGCTGCAGATGAATTAGCAGGATACATTGAAGGAATTTCATTCTCTGAGCCAAAATTCGATGTGATTAACAACGTCGATGTGGCAATAGAGCGAGATGCAAAAGCAATAAAGCTAGCGCTTATCAAACAACTCTACAGCCCAGTTCGCTGGACCGAAAGTGTAGAAGCAATGGCGGCCCGTGGAATTGAAACTGTATACGAGTGTGGGCCGGGTAAAGTTCTTAGTGGCTTAGTTAAGCGGATCCACAAGCCATTAGTTGCTGCAGCGATTAATGATGTAACTTCTATTAAAACTGCTTTAGATAATAAGTAACGAGGAATATTCAATGTCTCTACAAGGTAAAGTTGCCTTAGTAACTGGCGCAAGCCGTGGTATTGGCCGAGCAACCGCTGAAACGCTGGTAGCTCGAGGCGCAACAGTTATAGGAACTGCTACTTCAGAGAAAGGTGCCGAAGCGATTGCTGCCTACCTAGGCGAAAATGGTACTGGTTTAGCCTTAGATGTAACATCAAGCGACTCAATTGCTCAATTATTTGCTGATATTAAAGCAAAGTATGGCGATATCGACATTTTAGTGAACAACGCTGGTATTACCCGCGACAACCTATTAATGCGTATGAAAGATGATGAGTGGGAAGATATTATTTCTACCAACTTAACCTCTATTTTCCGTTTAAGCAAAGCGGTGTTACGTGCAATGATGAAAAAACGCAATGGCCGTATCATTAGCATTGGTTCAGTAGTAGGTACCATGGGTAACGCTGGCCAAGCTAACTATTCAGCAGCTAAAGCCGGAGTATTAGGTTTCACTCGCTCGTTAGCGCGTGAAGTGGCTTCTCGTGGGATCACAGTAAATGCAATTGCTCCGGGTTTTATTGAAACAGATATGACTCGAGCACTTGACGAGAATCAACGTGGTGCTATCTTGTCGCAGGTGCCTATGGCGCGTTTAGGTGATGCTGAAGAAATCGCCAAAACGGTTGCTTTTTTAGCAAGCGACGATGCTGCCTATATTACTGGTGAAACTATTCACGTTAATGGCGGGATGTACATGGTTTAAGCAGTGGCTTAAAAAATGTGCAAAAAATTGATAGATCGCAAGTTTTTTATAAAAATAACTACGAAAAACGTGGTTAGACCACTACGGTTAGACTTGCAAAGTAATTCGGTTTGAATACACTATCGCAACAACGCAGAAGCGTATTTACTAAGGAAAAATATTGTCATGAGTGCAATTGAAGAACGTGTTAAAAAAATCATCATCGAGCAACTAGGTGTAAGCGAAGACGAAGTTAAAAACGAAGCTTCATTCGTTGACGATTTAGGCGCTGACTCTTTGGATACAGTTGAATTGGTTATGGCTTTAGAAGAAGAATTCGATACTGAAATCCCTGATGAAGAAGCTGAGAAGATCACAACTGTTCAAGCTGCAATTGATTACGTTCTAAATAATCAAGATTAATAAAAAAGTGGGCGGCATCAGTCGCCCATTTTGCATCCCCCTAAGATAAGTAAATCCCCCCTTGGAGGCATTTCAGTGACTAAGCGTAGAGTCGTTGTTACTGGTATTGGTGCACTATCACCAGTAGGTAATACCGCTGAATTAACTTGGCAAGCCCTTAAAGCTGGCCAAAGTGGCATTGGCCCTATCGAACACTTTGATACAGAATCTTTCCCAACCCGTTTTGCAGGTTTGGTAAAAGACTTCAATGTTGAAGAGTTCATGAGTAAGAAAGACGCACGCAAAATGGATGCGTTTATTCAATACGGAATCGCAGCAGGCCTAATGGCGTTTGATGATGCCGGTATTGAAGTTACCGAGGAAAATGCAGACAGCATTGGGGTATCAATTGGATCAGGCATTGGTGGCCTTGGTTTAATTGAACAGAATCATGAAAATTATTTAAAAAATGGACCTCGTAAGATCAGTCCGTTTTTTGTTCCATCAACCATTATTAATATGGTTGCAGGTCACCTTTCAATTATGAAAGGTCTAAAAGGCCCTAACATTGCCGTGACCACCGCTTGTACTACCGGTGCCCATGCGATTGGTCTTGCCGCGCGTATGATTGCCTATGGCGATGCTAGCGTAATGTTAGCCGGCGGTGCAGAAAAAGCCTCTACTCATCTTGGAATGGGTGGCTTTGGCGCAGCAAAAGCTTTGTCTACTCGAAATGATGACCCAACCAAAGCTAGCCGCCCTTGGGATCAAGACCGCGACGGTTTTGTATTAGGTGATGGCGCTGGTGTGGTTGTTTTAGAAGAATACGAAGCCGCTAAAGCACGTGGTGCAAAAATTTATGCCGAACTGGTTGGTTTTGGTATGAGTGGTGATGCTTACCACATGACATCGCCACCAGCAGACGGTGATGGCGCTGCTCGCTCTATGGCTGCTGCAATTAAAGATGCTGGCATCGATGCTTCAGAAATTGATTACATCAATGCTCACGGTACTTCAACGCCAGCCGGTGATGTAGCCGAGACTCAAGCTGTTAAGTCAGTTTTTGGCGAGCATGCAAAAGAAGTATTGGTTAGCTCTACCAAATCTATGACCGGTCACCTATTGGGTGCTGCAGGCGCGGTTGAAGCCATTGTGTCTATCTTGGCGATTCGCGACCAAATTGCTCCTCCAACTATTAACTTGGAAAACCCAAGTGAAGGTTGTGACTTGGATTATGTTGTAGGCAAAGCGCGCGAGGCCAAAATTGAATACGCTCTGTCTAATTCTTTTGGTTTTGGCGGCACTAATGGTTCATTGGTATTCAAGAAAATTGATGCCTAATCAACTTACAGCGCTATAGCAAATGAAAGCCTGATGTTATCATCGGGCTTTTTTATATCTAGGATTGTTGAGTTTGTCAGACGCTTCTTTGTCAAAGTTTGACCGTGGCTTAAACTATGGTGACGGTTTTTTCACTAGTATGCTGGTACAGTCTGGTGAAGTAAAACTGTGGAATTATCACCAACAACGTTTACAAGGTGCCCAGCAGCAGCTTGCTTTTCCTGACCTCGATTTTGTTCAGATTAAACAACAAGCTGATAGGCTTGCCAGTGACAAAAGTCATGCTGTATTAAAAATAGTGGTAACTCGAGGTGAAGGCGGAAGGGGCTACGGACTACCTGAACTCGTACAACCGAATGTTTTGATGACCTTGTCTGACTTTCCAGAAAGTTATTTGAGCCTTAGAGACAAAGGGATTACTCTCGGTATTGCCAAGCAGCGTTTAGCTAGCGGTAGCGCATTTTCGTCGATAAAAACGCTTAATCGTTTAGAACAAGTGCAATTAAAAAGAGAAGCCGATCTAGCAGAACTTTCCGATTTGGTTTGTTGTGATATTTTTGATCGCGTTGTAGAGGGTGTTGCTTCTAACTTATTCTGGATTAAGGGTAAAGTTATATATACCAGTGATCTTGATGGCGCCGGCGTGGCCGGTGTGCAGCGCCAGTTTTTGCTTGATAATGTGGCTGATTCTCCCTATCAAATGAGCGTCGGTAAATTTCAACTAGCAGATTTACAGTCTGCCGATGAAATATTTGTCAGCAACGCTGTACTGCAGTTTGCACCCGTTAATACCTTTAACCAGCGCAACTATCAGCGCTTTCCTGTTTGTCGTTGGTTCCAAAATTTGGTGACACATGCTTCGTAAAGTAATACTTGGTTTTATCAGCTTTTCGCTAATTGCTGGTTTCTTTTCATATAAGTGGTTTGATAATTATTTAGTTGAGCAATGGGAGTTGCCCAGAACTAGCCAAGTTCAACAGATTTCAGTTGGAGCTGGCTCCAATATTTATCGGGCGGCCCAGCAAGTATTCGCTGATGCTGAGCAAGATACCTGGTGGCTACGTGTATGGTTTAAGCTTCATCCTCAGCATAGCGCGATTAAAAAAGGTTTGTACCAGCTAGATGAAGAGCTTAGTTATGCTCAGTTAAGCCAAATACTCGCCAGCGGCAAAGTGGTGCAATTTAAAGTAAGCCTCATTGAAGGTGAAACTTTTCAGCAGTTTTGGGAAAAGTTAAATCAAACCAAAGGCATCACACCTAGCGATAAAACAGAGCAAGAACTATTAGCCTGGCTTGAAGTAGAGCAGGGCAAATTAGAAGGTTTGTTGTTACCCGAAACATACTTCTTTGTTAACAATACCTCCGCCGAAAAGATCGTAAGACGCGCTAAGCTAGCTTTGGATAAAGTATTAGCGGAGCAATGGGATAAACGTAACCAAGAGGTTCCGCTTAAAAATCCCTATGAAGCACTGATTCTGGCATCAATTATCGAAAAAGAAACAGGCGCTAAGTTTGAGCGACCACGAATTGCTTCGGTCTTTGTAAATCGTCTTAATAAAGGCATGCGCTTGCAAACCGACCCTACGGTTATCTACGGCATGGGAGATCGTTACGACGGTAATATTCGTCGCAAAGATTTACGTGAAGCGACGCCTTACAATACCTATGTTATTCGTGCTCTTCCGCCAACGCCTATTGCCATGGCCAGCGAAGACGCGATTATCGCGGCGTTAAATCCCGAGCAATCTAATTACTACTATTTTGTGGCTAAAGGTGGTGGTGAGCATTATTTTTCTAAAAATTTGGCTGAGCATAATCGCGCAGTTAGAAAATACATATTAAAGAAATAACTATTATGACGCGTGGAAAATTTGTAGTAATTGAAGGCTTAGAAGGTGCAGGTAAAAGCACTGCTGTAGCAGCGATTCAAGCTTTGTTAACACAACAGGGTATAGAATTTATTAATACCCGTGAGCCCGGTGGTACTCCTATTGCTGAATCTTTACGCACAATTGTTAAGCAGGGCGTTGATGGTGAGCAGGTGTGCGACTGTACTGAGCTGCTACTAATGTATGCTGCTCGAGCACAGTTGGTTGAAACCCGCATTAAACCTGCTTTAGCGGCAGGGAAATGGGTAGTTGGCGATCGCCATGATTTGAGCTCTCAAGCTTATCAAGGTGGCGGCAGAGAGCTAGGTGTAGACAAGCTTAGCGCCATTAAGCAGATTGCTATTGGTGACTTTGAACCAGACTTAACTTTATATCTAGATATTGAACCTAGTTTGGGACTAAGCCGCGCCAGAAGCCGTGGTGAGTTAGATAGAATTGAGCAGCAAGCCTTGAGCTTTTTTGAACGCAGCCGTGCAGTTTATCTTAGGCAGGCGGAATCAAAAGACAACATCCTTAAGATTGATGCTAGCCAAAGCATAGAGAAAGTCGCAGCAGACATTCATGCTGCACTCAATAACTATCTAGTCGCACTTTAAACGGTTGATATAATGAGTTCACCTTGGTTAGGTCAGGCATGGAAACAGCTATCACATCAGCTTAGTGAAGATAGCTTTCCGCAAAGCCTTTTGCTTCGTGGGGAAAAAGGCTTAGGCAAATTACAGTTAGCAAAGTTTGTAGCTAAAACTATTTTATGCAGTGAGCAAAAGCATCAAGCTTGTAATCAATGTCATAGTTGCCAGTTGGTAGAATCAGGTGCCCACGGAAGTTTGTTTTTGCTAGAGCAGGAAAAACCTAAAGTAGATGACATTCGTGCATTGAGCCTATGGGCTAACCAAACCAGCAGTTTTGGCTCTTCAAAGGTTGCCATCATCAGTGACATTAGTTTGCTAAACAGCGCTTCAAATAATGCCTTGTTAAAAACCTTAGAAGAACCGGTAGCATCAACTCATTTCATTTTAATTAATCATTTACCCTTTAAAGCGATGCCGACCATTTTGAGCCGCTGTCAGGTGTTAAGTATTAGTACTCCAGAGCAGATCTGGGTTAAACAATGGTTGATAAAACAAAAGGTGAGGGTAGATGAAAACTTTGCGCTCATTTATCGTTTTTGTAATGGTTCACCGATTCAAGTTAAAGAGTTTTATCGCGAGCAGCAGTTTTCTCAACTAGAGCAGTTTATTCATCAGTACCAACTTATGGTTGATGCAAAACCCAATAAACTTGCCGATTTGATCCACAAACAAGCTAGTTGTTTACAATGGTTAGGTCACTGTTTAATGCTGTCTTTTAGCCTAGCTAAGGGCTTAGCGGTTAAAGAAGATTTCCCTCAGTTTGCGGTAACCAATACAACAGATAAAACCATTGACTTAGCTTATCAAGATTGGCTTAAGCTAGTTAAACAAATAGAAGAGTATCCAGGCCTAAATGTTGGCCAACAGCTATACCCGCTGTTCGCACGATTTAAGGATTAAAGGACGTGTTAGTAGATTCACATTGCCATTTAGACAGACTTGATTATCAAGGTAAGCATGTAAACGTAGCAGATGCTTTAGCTAAAGCAAAAGATGCTGGCGTGGATTACTGCCTTGCCGTGGCTATCTCACCAGAAAAATTCCCAAGCATGATGGAAAAAGTGCAAGACTTTGATCAAGTTTTTGCTTCTTGCGGTATGCATCCACTTTACGTTCAGGACCAAGAGTTTGATCTTGATAAAATGGAAGCCTATTTATCGCATCCCAAAGTGGTTGCTGTTGGTGAAACAGGCTTAGATTACTTTTATGCTAAAGAACATAAAGAGTTACAGCAGCGAGTTTTTATTGAGCAAATAAAGCTAGCGGTTAAACACAATAAACCGTTAATTATTCATACTCGCGATGCCAGAGAAGATACCTTACGATTGCTTAAGGAACACAAAGCAGAGCAATGTAAGGGCGTTCTTCACTGTTTTACTGAGAGCTTAGAAATGGCTGAAGCAGCCATTGAGATGGGTTTTTATATATCAGCTTCTGGGATTATTAGTTTTAACTCTGCAAAAGAGTTGCAACAAACCTTTAAGCAAATTCCACTAGATAGGATTTTAGTAGAAACCGACAGCCCGTATTTAGCGCCAATCCCTTTTAGAGGTGAAGAAAATCAACCTGCTTATACGCGTCAGGTTGCTGAGTGTTTAGCTAAAATAAAAGGGATCAGTTTAGAAGAAGTGGCGGAGCAAACCACCCAAAACTTTTTTGATTTGTTTAGCTTGGCTAAGCCTTAAAAAAACAGCTCCACTCTAGTCCCTGAGCGGAGCGTAGGGGAATGGCTCTGTGTAGAGCCTTGCGCTAATAGTCTTTTAAGTGTAGACCTAGCGGTGGGCTTTGCAAGTTCAGGCTAGTCCTTTGTCTTTCACCAGCTCTCTTGGGTAAGAGTTTTTAACTTTGTTTCTTACCCATTTACCCAAGCCAATAACATAGCCTTGATAACTTAAGGCTACTTCGCCTTTATTGGTATTGGGGTAAGCTATGTCTTTCCCTTGATAAAAATGATGAGCTTGTTCTGCATCTAATTCCACTCTGTTCTTTGAGACCAAATGCCCAAGTGCAGTTATGGCATAGTGGCTTGTTCTAAAGCCATGTTTAAACTCTTCAGCTAGCTTAAGCCCAACTCGCTCAAATCGCATTTCATCTTTTACTGGTAAAAAGCTATCGGGAAGTAACCAATAATCGTTAGCTTTGGTAAATACACTATAGTTTTCGGGAAAAGTAACTCCAAACTGAGAGCTAAAGTGCTGCGCTATTGTAACTTGTTGTTTTTTAGTTGCTGGTTGGTAGGAAAAAGGCTTAATACGCTTGTTAATCATCGGAGTATCAATGCTGCCTGTATTTTTGCGAAGTGCTGCTACAAAAAAACCTTCACTGTCATAGTATTGCGGCCAAACATGCAAATAGCCCTCGGGGGTAAGTGCTTTGTTGCTATTTTCAAACAGCCCTTCGAGGTTGACTGTTGAAAAACTGTCTGGGTATTTGTCGGCAATATTGTTGATGACTTGCTGATTTTCTTGTTGATTTAAGGTACAGGTTGAATAGACAAGCAAGCCTTCGGGCTTTAAAGCTTGCAGTGCACTTTCTAGTAAGTCGGTTTGAAGCTTCGAAATCTCATCAACATGTTGCTCACTCCAGTTGTCTAAGGCTTGAGGATCTTTTCGTAAAGTTCCTTCGCCAGAGCAGGGGGCGTCGAGCAAAATGGCATCGAATTGCTCACTCATCCAAGTACCAAATACTTCAGCGCTAAAGTGGGTAACAGCTACATTTCTTACCCCGCAGCGCAATAAATTGGCGCTAAGTACTTTTACTCGACTGGCAGAATATTCATTGGCAACAATCGCGCCTCTACCTTGAAGCTCAGCAGCAATTTGTGTGGTTTTTGAACCTGGCGCTGCCGCAGCATCCAGCAATAAGCTATTTTCATCTGCTTGATAACAATGAAATAGCGCGCTTACTGGCAACATGGAACTGGCTTCTTGAATATAGAACAAGCCTGCTTGGTGCTCAGCGGTGTTGCCAAGCGAGAGTGATTCATCCTCTCGGGTGATCCAAAAACCAGTAGAGCACCATGGTATAGGTTCTAGCTGCCATTGATTGCTATTAGCTAACTGCAAAAACTCTTTAACGCTAATTTTTAGAGTATTCACCCTGATGCTTTTACGCATCTCTTGCTGGCAAATTTCTTTGAAGCTAGCCAAGCTTAAATCATCGGGGAGATCTTTCTCGATGCGTTCAATAAACTTGGCAGGAAAATTTATAGATTTAGTCAAAATGCAGGTGTTCTATGGCTCAATGGAAGGGCTCCATTGTAACCATTTTCCATCGTAAATGGCTTGCAGATCGAACTTATCTTGATCCTTAGCCGGCTTGGCAAGCGGCTCTTCGTCGGGAGTTGCAAAAGCAATTCCTCCGGTTAATAGCGTTTCCATTGAATCAAGCCGGATATTTGCTCCACCTAGGCCTAGTTTTACATCAACGCCAGAGGCGTTCCAAAACACACTATTTTCACGTACTAAGTGGCGATAGGCTGAATCAATATTCAAGCGAGCCATAATTTTCGAACCGTCCATGGCCAGTTGGGCATCGTCTACGTAACCCACAGGATATTGTTTATAGAGTACCGGGCTGCCCACTTTTAGAGAACCAAAGTGACTGCTACTTAACCAAATATGCAAAGCTTTAGTGTCAGTATTAGGAGGCTGTTTTTGTAAAGAGAATTGTTGTGCGGGTTTCCCTTTACCGGGCAGGGCGTTAATAAAGTCACCTCTTACTAAGGTATCTAAGTTTTTAACTTCCGATAAACTAATTGACGCCGTTTCTTGCCAATATAAACTGCCGCTTCGGGCGAAGTTTCGATAGTAAGGGAAGTCTAATTCGGCATCAGCTTGTAGCGTTGATAGGTCATCATTAAAACTTAAACCTGTAACCTTACCAATTTGTTGGCCTTTATATTTAATCGGCATATTTTTGTACAGGCCGTGACTATCACTTGTAGACAGCTGAATAGCAAGATGACGCTTAGTCGCATCTTCTTTGGATTTATGAATGGTTCGAACACTTTCTTTCGCTAAGTCTTCAAAATGATCAAAACTAATGCCGCCCATAACCAAAGACTTTAGCGATTCACTGTTTACTGATAAGCCCTCAAAACTGGCTTTTATCTCAAGACCCGAGGCATGCCAGAAGCGACTATTGTCAGTAACCAAGTGCCGGTAATTGCCATGAATGTTTAGTCTAAGGTCAATACTGCCATCTTTTAATAATGTGTAATGTTCAACTTCACCCACGGGTACTCGTCTAAATAGAACTGGCGCACCTTCTGCTAAAGAGCCTAAATACTGGGTATTCAAACGAAGTGTTAACGGTTTTTCGACCTTAGATTTAGATAATAAGGCCGCTTGTTTATTTTGATGTAGGGCATACTGAGTTTGACTACTTTGTTTATTGCTATGTCCGGGCATCAAAATGATTGGTGAACTAATAAAGCCGCTAAGCCCACTGCTTTCAACACTTATACCGTTTAAATCTGCTTCTAGTGCTAAGGGACTTTGATTGTAAAAACGACTACCTTGAGTAAGTAATTTGCTGTATTCAGGGTTGATGAATGCTGTTAACTCAAAGCTTCTATCAACTAAGTTTATTTCCGTTAACCTACCAATGGTGAGCCCACTGTATACGATGGGGCTATTAGTGCTCAAGCCTTTTACATTGTCGCTGGTAAAGCTTATAGCTTTGCTTCCAAGGGGAGGCTTAGGCGATGTGGTAAGCGTAAACTCTGTTTGAAGCTCACCTTGTTCTGCAATCACTTCTATTTGTTTAGCGCCGATTAACGCACCTAGATTTTTAACCCCATTTAGTCCTATTTCGGGCCTTATTAGAACTAATTGAGTGGTATCGTTAAATAGATCTTCATATTTAGGTTCGACTAACGCTTTGGCTAAAAAGTGATCGTGACTTCCGGTATTTTGAATGTCATTCACAAATCCGATTACCGCACCTCGGTAGATGAGTTTGCTGCGGTCTGCGACCAAGCCATGCTGTTGTTGCATGGTAATTTGTATCGCTTTGCCTCGCTGAGAATCTTTTAGGTTGTTATATAGGGTAAAGTTTTGGCCTTTGTCAGCCTTAGCAGATTGAAGCGGGCTGTCAAAACTCACCCCTCCAGAAATAACGCTAGCCAGACTTTCGCTAGATATTTGCATTCCATCGAGGGAAATATCAGCTTCGAAGCCACTTACATTCCAAAACCGGGTATCTATTTTAACCAAGTGGGCGAATTGAGGCTTAATTTGAATGTCGAATTCAACTTGGTGTTGGTCATTTAGTTGATAGCGCTGAACTTCACCCACAGTTATTTTTTTAAAATAAACAGGTGAGCCAATATTGAGAGAGCCTAAGTCACTTGAAGTGAGACGAACATTTAGGCCGTTACCTCTAATGATATTGGGTGGTTCATTTAACGCTACAAATCTATCCGCCGATTTCCCTTTGCCCGGATTTAACTCAATATAGTTACCAGATACGAGGGCGTCTAAGCCGCTAATTTCAGTAATCGAGGCTTTGGGCGTAACCAGCCAAAATTGACTATCTTCCTTTAGCAGCTGTTCTGCTTCTCGTTTCACTTCGGCAACAACAATCACACCATCTAGTTTGGGAGTAAGTTCAACAGTTTTCACTACGCCGATATCTAAGCCTTGATAAAACAGCTGGGTTTGTCCGGCGGTAATACCTTTTGCACTATCAAATTCAATGTTTATTTTAACGCCGGCTTCAGACCATGCTTTAAACAACAACCAAGCACCTAATAGCACAGCCAAGATCGGCAATAGCCAAATAGGGGAGATTACCTTCTCTTTTTTAAGTTCCGGTTTACTAGCGTTCAAGTTGTTTATCCCAAATTAGTCTTGTATCGAATGATTTTGCTGCAAAAAGCGTTAATAAAACTACTGCGCCAAATGCAGTGGCGCCAGGGCCTGCTTCTACGCCCACCAAATTATTGCGTTCAAATACTGCAATCATGATCGAAAGCACAAACAGATCGAGCATTGACCACTTGCCAATAATGTCAATTATTCTATAAATAACAATCCGTTGTCGATTATTAAGGTTCAGTTTGAATTGCAGGCTCAATAAGATAACTATTAAACCTACTAACTTCATTACCGGGACCACAATACTGGCAACAAACACCACAATGGCAATACCCACCATGTCATCTTTGATTAGGCTAATTACCCCAGACATAATGGTTTCATATTGAGGCGCTCCGCGAGTACTTAATACGGTAATTGGCATTAGGTTGGCAGGGAACAGGCCTACGGTAGCGGCAATGATAAAAGCCCAACATTTTTGCAGGCTTTGCGGTGTTCTTGAATGCACTCGCATATGGCAGCGCGGACAGTGGCTTTGCTCCTCGGGCATCGATAATTTGCAATGCCTGCATTGTTTTAAGCCTACCTGCTTAGCGGATGTGTACATAACGCTCCCAATATTCAGCGGGTTCAATCCGCTGAATTAAGCGAGTAGAAAGCAGTAAGGTAATACAAATACACCAAAGCCCATAACCTAAGTCAATATCAGCATACTCAACCAGTTTTACCAAAGCGACTAAAAAGCTAACGATGTAGACTTCAATCATACTCCAGTGAATCAGGTCATCTTGAAAGTGCAAGGCTGTCGCGAGAAAGGGCGCTTTCCAACCCTTGCTTAAGGACAAAGAGGTATAGCAAATCAAGCTAAACAGCAGGATAGGCGCAATAAAACTGGCTAACACCACGCTAAAGCCTACAAGGTAATAGCCGTTTTCTAATAATAAAACGGTACCGCGCAAGATATTGGCGGAACTAGGGATCCCAAGAAAGGTGAAACTTAACAAGGGGTAGGTATTTGCTAGAGTCACCATTATTAAACAAGTTAGCGCTAAGGCAAATTGACTAGAGAAACGAGCCCTACGCCCGCGTGCCAGAGTATGTTTGCAGCGTGGGCAAATGAGTACATTTCCGGCTCTACAGTGAGCCTGGGTGTCGACCAGCAAATCACAACTTGGGCAGATGGATAGCTTTGATAACTCACAAGATTTCATAGAGTATATATTAGCTAAGTCACACCAACTATGCTGTAAAAATTTGTCACTAGTAGTTTAAAAGTGAATGATGCATACTATCCTGTATATAAAAACAGTAAATGGAGGCAGCGGTGGCTGTAATTATCAAATATGTCGTCGAACGTAACGGTGTAGAGAAAATGACTTTTAGTTCAAAAAAAGAAGCCGACAATTACGATAAAATGTTAGACGTAGCTGATCAGCTTACATTAATGATAAAACATGCAGAGCCTAAGATGAACGAGCAACAAGCTGAAAACCTAGGTTTTTATCTTTCATCACAACGCAATGCATTGCAGCAAGTGCTTAAAGGCCAAGAGTTTGATGCAACGATGATCCAAGACGAGGAGTAACAGAGTGCTTGATGTATCTTCTCGTTATCTAACATTAGCTAAACAACTAGAAGCCATATTAGACAAAGACTTACCTTATATATCTAATTTAGCGAACTTTTCGGCACTTATGTGGCTTGAGCTAGAAGAGATTAACTGGGTAGGCTGCTATCTCGCAAA
Organism: Agarivorans sp. Alg241-V36; assembly: GCF_900537085.1. Lineage (NCBI taxonomy): Bacteria > Pseudomonadati > Pseudomonadota > Gammaproteobacteria > Alteromonadales > Alteromonadaceae > Agarivorans > Agarivorans sp. Alg241-V36. The sequence continues at coordinate 22,529 of NZ_UNRE01000008.1, forward strand.
CCAATCAAAAAGTCAGTTATTTCTAGGGCCGTTTCAAGGGAAGCCAGCTTGTACAACCATACAGGTTGGTAAAGGCGTTTGTGGTTCAGCCTATGAGCAGCAGCAAACTTTACGAGTTGAAAACGTACATGACTTTCCTGGGCATATTGCTTGTGACAGTGCCAGCGAATCTGAGATTGTGGTTCCCTTGTACCTTAATAATGAGCTGTTCGGTGTGATTGATATTGATAGTCCACGTCTTAATCGTTTTGATTCAAGCGATCAAATTGGCATCGAGTATTTGGTTAAGGTCTTGGAAAATAAACTAAGTGATGTGCATTTTTAATGGCTTTTCAATATACGCTCACTATAATAGCCGAAATCAGCCCTGTCGCTGTACCAGTAAAGATGTATAAGAAAGGTCATCATGGAACAAACTAACAAACTGAAAAATAGCAAAGAAGTCATTCAATATTTGGCGACACAATTCCCAAACTGTTTTTCTACAGAAGGTGAAGCCAAGCCACTTAAAATTGGTATTTTTCAGGACTTAGCTGAACGTCTAAAAGAAGACGAAAAAGTAAGTAACACCGTATTGCGTTCAGCTCTGCGTCAATACACCTCTAGCTGGCGCTATCTTCATGGCGTAAAAGTTGGCTCTAAACGCGTTGACTTAGACGGCGTTGAAGGTGCAGAGATCGAACAAGAGCATGTAGAACATGCACAAAAAACCTTAAAAGAAAGCAAAGATAAAGCCTTTGCTAACAAAAAGGCTCAAGCTGAAAAAGCTGATAAAAACAAAGCTGCTGCGCGTAAACCAAAAGCTGACTTTAAGCGTACTAGTAAACCTAAAACTAGTGATAGCAAACCAGCAGCAGAGCAGAAGCCGATTGAAAAAATCGACAGTAAAGATTTAGTTGCAGGGAAGGAAGTTCGTGTATTGGTTGGAAAAACACCAATGCCGGGTCAGATCTCAGAAGTAACAAAAGATGGCATTGCTGTTACACTTAAAAGCGGTATGTTAGTTAAAGTTAAAGCAGAACATATCGTTGCATAATTGATTTAGTAGTGAGATAGGTGCCTATGAAATATTTGAGCCGTCCGTGGCTATTTTTTTTAACGCTTAGTTACTCAACTCTGTTGTTGGCTCAAACGCCTACATTAGGACAAGATGCGCTACCCACTTTAAGCCAGCAAAGCCAACATGCTACCGCTGCAAAACGTATTAGCGCATTATATACCCGCTCTCATTACCGCAGTGTCGCCTTTGATGACGAACTCTCCAGTGAAATCTTCGATAAATTTATTCAACAGCTCGACTACAACCGTAGCTTGTTTCTGGAAGAAGATTTCCTAAGGTTTGAACGTTACCGCTACAGCTTGGATCAAGACATTCCAGCCGGACGGTTAGAACCGCTTTATTCAATGTTCGACCTGTCGCTTAAACGTCGCTATCAGCAATTAGTTTACTCCTTGCAGGTACTCGACGAGCCAATGGACTTTACTAAAAACGAGGATTTTCAATTCGACCGTAGTGAAGCTGATTGGCCAAAAACGCAAACTGAGATTAAAGAGCTTTGGCGCCTAAAAGTTAAATACGATGCGCTTAACTTAAAACTCGCTGGTCGTGAACACGACAAGATAGTTGAAGTTTTAGCTAAACGTTATAACAGTGCGATTAAACGCTTAGTTCAAACTGGTAGCGAAGATGTTTTCCAAACTGCCATGAACGCTTATTCACGCGCTATTGAACCACATACTAGTTACCTTTCACCTCGTACAGCAGAACGTTTCAAAATGGAAATGAACCTTTCTTTAGAAGGGATTGGTGCTGTACTTCAAGGTGAAGACGAATACACGGTAATTCGTAGTTTGGTTCCTGGTGGCCCAGCCGCACTAAGTAATCAATTAGGTCCAGAAGACAAAATTGTTGGTGTTGCCCAAGGCGAAGATGAAATTGTCGATATTATTGGCTGGCGCTTAGATGATGTTGTTGACCTTATTAAGGGGCCTAAAGGCACCACTGTAAGGCTAGAGATTCTTGCGTCTGGCGGTAAAGTGGATGGTAAAACTAAGATCGTAGATATTATCCGCGATAAAGTTCGCCTAGAAGACCGTGCAGCCAAAAGTGAAGTACTTGAAATAGAAGACAAGAAAGTAGGGGTGCTCAACGTTCCTAGTTTCTATGTGAATTTAAGTGAAGATGCCAGTAAAGAACTTCGTAAACTTGATGAAGAAAATATCAGTTCTTTGATCGTAGATTTACGCGGCAATGGTGGTGGCGCGCTTACAGAAGCCACTGCGTTAACTGGTCTGTTCATTCCGCAAGGTCCGGTGGTACAAGTGCGTGATCAGCTAGGGCGCATTACTGTAAATAACGATACCAGTAATTCGGTAACTTACAGTGGTCCAATGGTTATCTTAATTGACCGTTACAGTGCTTCTGCGTCAGAGATTTTTGCCGCTGCCTTACAAGACTATGGCAGAGCGATTGTTATAGGTGAGCAGAGTTACGGTAAAGGTACCGTGCAACAGCACCGAGGTTTAGGTCGAATTTACGATTTATACGAAAATGAGCTAGGCCACGTGCAGTACACCATTGCTAAGTTCTATCGAATTAACGGTGGCAGCACTCAGCACCGCGGTGTGATTCCAGACATTTCTTATCCTTCAGCCTTATTACCTGAAGAAACGGGTGAGAGTGTTGAAGATAACGCCTTACCTTGGGACAAAATTAAAGCCGCTAACTACAAGTTACTTGGAGATGTTAGCCCTTATATTGAAGCCCTTGATAAGAAGCACCAAGCTCGCATAGCAAATGATCCAGAGTTTCAATATATCATTAGCGATATTGCTGATTACCGTAAAGACAAAGATATGAAATCAGTAAGTCTTAATGAGAAAGCTCGAATCTCACAGCGTGACGATAAAGAACAAAAGCAGTTGGCTCGCCTTAACGAACGCTTAACTCGCTTGGGCGAAGAACCAGTTAAGGATTTAGAAGATGCACCTAAAGATATTGATTTAGACGACGCCTTCTTAACTGAAGCAGCAGAAATAGCGATTGATTACCTAGAAATTCGTAATCCTAGCTAAGCTAGCCTTGTTATAGATATGAAAAAGCCAGCTAATCGCTGGCTTTTTTATTGCGAAAGCAAAGTGTTTAGCAAGGTGCAGCAACTATTGATTGTTGTAACTTTTTCACTTCGATTATCTTAACCGAGATGGTATCACCTACACTGTAGCGTATGTCTTTGGTTGCCAAGCTACCCAATTCACTATCTATGGTGAGTTCCTCATCTTTGCCTGCCAGTTTAGTTTTAGGCACAAATGCAGAAGCACCGCTATTTAGTAAACGAATGTTTAAGCCACCGCGATTTACATTACTGATCTCTGCACTTAAGCAAGTATTTGGGTCTTGTTCTGCAAAGTATTCACAATACAGGTAATTCGCCATTTCACGTTCGGCAAACTTTTGCTTTTTACGATTGTCACTAAGGTGCTCAGACAATTCTTCGGATAATGGGGAATCAGGCGTCTGCCCATTTATTACTGACTTAATAAGACGGTGATTTAATAAATCACTGTATTTACGAATCGGCGAAGTCCAAGTGGCATACTTTGCTTCACCTAAGCCAAAGTGCGGGAGACATTTGTCACTGTAAACTCCAAAGTTGAAATGGCGTTTTACTAGTTGGTCTAGACACTTGTTACCAGTAGCGGCAATGTCTCTTCTTAGCTGGCAAAAGTAATCGAGATCGCTAAGTTTTTCGCGTTCAACTTGCATCTCAAATTTAGCCAGTAGCTCTACTAGCCCATCCAGTTTTTCTTCTTTGAAACCGGAGTGGCAGGCAAATACACCAAAGCTAAGTTTTTCGTCTAAGAAGCGGCCGCCACAAATATTGGCTGCAACCATAGCTTCTTCGATCATTCGGTTTGCGCTGCGGCGCGATTGGCGCAGAATGTCGATGACCTGGCCTTTGTTGTCTAATACAAATTCGTAATCAGCTTGGTCTCCAAACACTGAGGTATTTTCTGCTCGCCATTGATTACGCTGTTCACTAAACAAGTGAAGCTCTTTTAAAGCTTTAGTGAGTTCTTCATCAGAGTTTAGGTCATCAGACTTCTGTTCAATGAAGTCTGAGACTTGATTGTAGCTAAGTCGATGTTTTGATTGCACTGTTGCTAGGTAAAACTCAGCATTGTTTTGTAGTTCGCCATCAAACCCTATTTTCATTTCACAAACTAGAGCAGGGCGCACTTGGTTTGCTACTAGTGAGCAATGTTCATTTGCGAGTTTGCTCGGCATCATCGGTACAGTGCGAGCAGGCAAATACAAGGTAAATGCACGTTGTTTTGCCGCTTTTTCAAGCTCACTATCACTGTTTATGTAAGCGCTAGGGTCGGCGATAGCAACTTTTAGTGTCCAATGATCAGCTTCTCGAGAAATAGAAACGGCATCATCCATATCTTTGGTGTTTTCACCATCAATGGTGAAGAGCAGCTCGTCACTTAGATCGCGGCGAGTTATTTGCTGGTCGATAATAGCTAAGTCTTCAGTGAGTTCGGGTTGGTCCCAAGCTAGCTGATGCTTTTTAGTTGTGGCTTTCCAGCGAGCGAAGTTATCGTCGCTCTCAGCAATAAACTCGATGATTTCAGCCTGAAAGTATTGCTCTTTAAGCGCGTGCTTAACCAAGCGAGCTAACACCCAATCACCTTGCTTAATAGAGAAGCCGCTGTCTTTTATAACTTTAGCGCTCAAAAGCTGATTAATTAGTGGGTGATCAACTTGCAGTTTAGTTCGTTTATCAACAAATTTAACCCGTGCCACAAAAGTCTCTAAGGCCGGTTCTACCAGGGTTTCTGGCTCAGCAGCTTCTTTGCCATTGTTTTCACGAATAGCCGCGCTAATGCGGTCACCATGGATAAGCTTTTTCATCATTGGTGGAGCAATGAAGTAGCTTTTTTTGTTGTCAGTTTGAAGGAAACCGAAGTTTTTTTCGGTAGCTTTAACTACCCCTTCAACAGTTGGAATAGTCTCTCTAATTTGCTGCTTCAACTGAGCTAATAGAGGGTTATCTTTAAGCATAAAGGCTTCCATTTTTTATAGTGAAAGCACTATACCCAAAGGTTTATCGCGATTCTAGAGAAACAGTACTGGTTTATTAGGTTTAGCTCGAGCTAAACTTGCAAACAAACTGATAACAATGAAGAGCAGGGATGAGTAAAGATCAAGAAAAGCATCAACAGCGTCAGGAAAAGTTGAAAGCTAGTGTTGATGCAAAGGTAGAAGATTCACAAATCGAGAAAGGTTTGTTGTTAGTGATTACCGGTAACGGAAAAGGTAAATCTACAGCCGGTTTCGGTAACGTAGCACGCGCTACCGGCCATGGTTATAAAGCAACCGTTGCACAGTTTATTAAAGGCGGCTGGGAGTGTGGTGAGCGCAACTTGTTGCAGAACAGCGGTGTAGAGTTTGCCACTATGGCTACTGGATTCACATGGGAAACACAAAACCGAGAGCTTGATACCCAAGCGGCACAAGAAGTTTGGCAAAAGTGTAAACAGTGGTTAGCCGATCCATCAATCTATTTGGTGTTGTTAGACGAAATCACTTACATGCTTAGCTATGACTATCTTGATGTTGAAGAAGTAGTTGCAGCCATTCAACAGCGACCAGCTGAGCAGAGCGTGGTGGTTACTGGCCGTGCTTGTCACCGCAAAGTAATGGATATTGCAGATACCATTTCCGAGGTGAAAAATGTTAAGCACGCATTTGAGTCAGGTATTAAGGCTCGTCAAGGCATAGATTGGTAAACCCGAAAGGTGGCTTTAGAGCCACCTTATTCCTCCACATCCTTTTTTAAGAATGATTTTCTACCAAATCCAAAAAAGTTAGAAAACACATTCCGTTTCCAGCCAGTCTAAAAAAAATACGCCAAATTTTTCCAATCGCTTATTTGTACACTAAATCTATCGCAAACAGCAGAGATAGACCATGGAACAGTGGCAACAATATATAGATTTAGTTCAGTCAGAAGTTGTACCAGCGCTAGGTTGCACCGAACCGGTGACCGTTGCCTTGGCGAGCGCCAAAGCTGCTGAATTATTGGGTGGTTTACCTGATTCAATTCAAGTGAAAGTAACCCCTAATCTGTATAAAAATGGTATGGGGGTATTTGTTCCCGGTACCGGTAAAGCCGGTTTGCCTATTGCAGCAGCTGTTGGGGCAAGTGCTGGCGATGCAAGCAAAGGTTTAGAAGTACTTGCGACAATCTCTGAGGATGCTTTAAACCTAGCGAAGCAGATGCTTAGTCAGCGCAAGGTTAGTGTATCAATGGTGAGTAATGATGACGTTCTGCACACCGTGGTTAATGCCAGCCGTAATCAAGATAAAGTTGAAGTATGTATCGCGAAATCTCACACTCGTTTTGAATACATTGTTAAGAACGGAGAAGTGGTAGAGCAAGCCGATGCTGTGCAATGTGCTCCTGCGTCTGAAACTCATCACCTAGAATTATCGATAGACAGAATTGTAGACTTCGTTGAGCAGGTGCCGGTTAGTCAAATCGAGTTTATTAAAAGAGCTGCTAGTTTAAACAGAGCCCTAGCAGAAACCGGTTTAACTGGAGACTATGGCTTAGCTCTTGGGGCTAGCTTGCAAGCGCAGGTTAAACAAGGGCTGCTGTCCGATGATCTTATCAACCGTTCGATGCGACTAGGTGCTGCAGCATCAGATGCTCGAATGGGTGGTGCGCTGCAAGCCGCAATGAGTAATTCGGGCAGCGGTAATCAAGGGATTGCAGCGACCATGCCTGTGGTTGCTTATGCAGAAATAAAAGATTTAGACAATGACACCTTTGTGCGTGCGCTAATGCTCAGTCATTTAATCGCCATTTATGTAAAGTCTAAGCAAAACAAATTGTCAGCGCTATGCGCAGCAACAACAGCAGCAATGGGCGCGAGTGCAGCTTTAACCTGGTTGATGGAAGGGGATCTCGCGGCGATTCACCGGGCGATAAACTCTATGGTTGGTGACGTTTCCGGCGTATTTTGTGATGGTGCTAAAGCCGGCTGTGCAATGAAGGTATCAACGGGTGCCAGCAGCGCGGTTAAGTCGGCAATATTAGCCGTAGCCGGTAATTGTGTTTCAGCACAACAGGGAATTGTGTTTGAGTCTGCTGATGATAGCATCGTGCAACTTGGAGTGATGTCTAAAACAGCCATGCTGCCTACCGATGAAGCAATCATTGCAACTATGCAGAATAAACAGGCAAGCTAAGTATCTGAATGTCTTTTTATAACTGAGCTTTTTTTCTTAGTTTAGGAAAGCTCTTTTTGCTAGTCTGTAACTATGAATCTATGGCACTTGTTCCCAACAAAAATCTTGGTCTTTGAGCAGATACTTTATTTGCCGTATTTGCTCATTCCTAGCTATGCATACTTAATTTATGCTGCAACTCGTTTTCAAAGAGTTCGTAAACCAATGCTAATGTTTCTGTTGTTATCTGGTTTTGTTTGCGGCTTGATGATTGTGAGCTTTGGCCCAAATATGGGAAAGGTACTGCCACCGTTAATGCTTTTAGCTTCGCCCTTATTTCCACTGTTTAATTTGTTCACGGCTTTGCGCCAAACTAACGCAAGCATCAAATGGATTTGGTTTGTCGCAAGCTTGGCTAGCTTAGTGCTAAGCCTAAGCTGGACAGTTTGGTTTGTGGCTCTGGCTAACTCTTAGTGGGTGCAAAACTCAGCTTGTAAAGCCTCCATGGCTAGTAAAACCTTTTGCTTTTCATTGGGATTAATTTTGTGCACTAAACTCAGCTCGAAGGGGTAGCTATATTGCTCAGGCTTAAGTAATCGCACTAGCCTCTGCTCGATATAAGGTTTTGCTTCGCTTATGGGCAAGTAGCCAATATAAGCGCCTGATAGAATTAGCGCTATACGGCTATCAAACTGGTACCCCTTTGCACCAAAATTCAATTGCTGAAGCTGCGAACGGCCTTTGGGGTTGAGCTCGATTCCCGGATGAACAGCCGCATGTTTTGCTAAAAGATCGGTGTCCATTAGTTGCTCGTCAATGTCATACAGGGGTGATGACTTGCCAGCGCACAAATAAATAGACTCACTAAATACCACTTCACTAACAAGACCATCGATGTTTCGATAGGCCGGGTAAAATCCTACGTGGGCTTGGTTGTTGATCAAGGCAGACTCAATATTAGCCACAGATTCCATGTTTAAAGAGATGCATAGCTTTGGTGCTTGCTGCTTTATACTGGCCACAGCCTTGCCGATGTTGGCTATGCTTTTGTGATCAAGCAGATCGGAATAGAGGATAACAAGTTCACCTGTGAGCGGTTTGCCTAAATTATCCACCAGCGAAGCGAACTCTTGAATTGATGAAAATAGCTGTAAACAAGCTTGATATACTGTTTGGCCACGCTCAGTAAGAGCAAACCCGCTTCTTCCTCTAACACACAGTTTAATGTTCATTCTGCTTTCTAGGCTAGACATATGCACGCTAATGGTTGAGCGCGTGATCCCCAAACTGTGCTCTGCAGCAGCAAAACCGCCATGTTCAACAACTGCCTTAAATACCCTTAACAGTCTTAAGTCATATTCGCTGAGTTGTTTTCCTGATAATGGGTCTAACATTGTTTTAATAACACCAAACTAAAGTTTTATTGTTTGATATTTAACATCGTTTTAGATTGGTATTCAATGAACATAATTATGCGGCTAAAGGAATAGAGCAACTATGGAAGCTATCCAATACTCTAGTTTGGTTAAAACTCAATCGTACATAAACGGTGGCTGGCGCTCTTCAAATCAGCGCTTTCCGATATTTAATCCAGCTAATCAACAGTGTTTGCTTGAGGTAGAAGACTGCGGATCGTTAGGCGTAGAGCAAGCCATTCAAGCCGCTAAAGCCGCGCACAAAGCTTGGGCTGCTAAGTCTGCTAACGAGCGAGGCAGTTTAATGCGCACTTGGTATCAACTTGTTATGCAGCACCAAGATGATCTCGCAAGTATTCTTACTCAAGAGCAGGGCAAGCCCTTTGCTGAAGCAAAAGGCGAAATCGGCTACGGCGCTGCGTTTTTAGATTGGTTTGCTGAAGAAGGCAAGCGCTGTTACGGAGATGTAATACCAGCCCCAGCAGGCGATAAAAGGATAATTGTAGTAAAACAGCCAGTTGGCGTAGTCGCAGCTGTTACTCCTTGGAACTTTCCTAACGCAATGATTGCACGTAAAGCTGCTGCAGCTTTAGCTGCCGGCTGTTGCTTTGTGGTGAGACCTGCTCAACTTACACCTGTATCTGCACTGGCCTTAGCACAATTAGCAGACGAAGCTGGTATTCCGCCAGGTGTGTTTAATGTAGTGGTTGGCGAAGATGCTAAAGGCATGGGCAAAGTGCTTACACAAAGCGCAGATGTAGCGAAATTTACTTTTACTGGTTCAACCGCTGTCGGTAAACAACTGATTGCCCAATGTGCTTCTACGGTTAAAAAAGTATCAATGGAGTTGGGTGGAAACGCGCCCTTTATAGTATTTGATGATGCTGATATTGACGCGGCAGTGCAGGGCGCTATCGCTTCAAAATACCGCAACGCTGGGCAAACCTGTGTTTGTGCCAATAGATTTCTAGTGCAAAAGGGCGTCTATCAACAGTTTTCTGAGAAGCTTGCCGACGCGTTAAGAAAGCTAAAGGTTGGCGATGGCATGCAGGCAAACATTGACATAGGGCCGATGATCAGTGAACAGGCAAAAGACGCAGTGCATCAGCTGGTAACTCAATCTTTAGATGCTGGAGCCAAAGTATTGTGCGGTGGACAAGCTCATGAGGCTGGGAATCAGTTCTATCAGCCCACCATTATGACTGACGTTAGCAATGATATGCCGATCGCCAAAAATGAAATATTTGGTCCAGTTGCGCCACTTATCATGTTTGAAGATGAGCAGCAGGCGATAGAGCTAGCCAATGATACAGAATATGGCTTAGCAGCGTATTTTTATACTCGTGATATTGGTCGAGTATGGCGAGTTGGCGAAGCACTAGAGTACGGCATGGTAGGGATAAACGAAGGAATTATTTCTAACGCTGCAGCGCCATTTGGCGGGATTAAACAATCAGGTAATGGTCGTGAAGGCTCGCACTATGGTTTAGATGATTACACTGAAATTAAGTATTTATGCATGGGCGGCGTTAACAGCTAGATAAAGGAGACAGCGATGAATAACCAGCAACTTCAAGAAAGAAAACAAAGCGTTATAGCGCGCGGCCAAGGCAATGTATATCCGGTTTATGTAGAACGCGCACTTAATGCAGAATTATGGGATGTAGAGGGTAAGCGTTATATCGATTTTGCCACCGGCATTGCGGTGTGTAATACCGGCCATAGCCATCCAAAGGTGGTTGCAGCTGTAAAGCAGCAGTTAGACAAGTTTAGCCATACCTGTGTGATGATTAACCCCTATGAAAGCGCTGTGGAGCTGGCTGAAAAGTTGGTAGCGCTTGCGCCTGGTAACAGTGACAAAAAGGCCATGTTTGTTACAACAGGTGCAGAAGCAGTAGAAAATGCCGTAAAGATCGCTCGCGCATCAACAGGTCGTCGCGGCGTTATTGCGTTTAATGGTGGCTTTCACGGAAGAACCAATCTCACAATGGCTTTAACTGGAAAGATAACGCCTTATAAGCATCAATTTGGCCCTTTTGCTGGGGATATTTATCATGCTCCGTTTCCCATGAAGGCTCATGGCATCAGCACAGAGCAAAGCCTACAAGCACTGAAAAATATTTTTAAAGTTGACATCTCTGTTGAAGATGTTGCTGCCATCATTGTTGAGCCCATTCAAGGCGAAGGCGGTTTTTATCCCGCGCCTAAAGAGTTTTTACAAGCGCTTAGGGCGCTCTGTGATCAGCACGGTATTGTGCTAATTATGGATGAGATTCAAACTGGATTTGGCAGAACCGGTAAGATGTTTAACTGTGAATACGCCGATGTTGAGCCTGATTTAATAACTATGGCTAAAGGTATTGCTGGCGGATTTCCCTTATCCGCGGTGGTGGGCAAAGCTTCTATTATGGACGCGCCACTACCGGGTGGATTGGGTGGAACCTACGGTGGTTCACCGGTGGCATGTAGTGCTGCTTTAGCAGTATTAAAGGTGATTGAAGAGCAAGATTTAGTGGCTCGCGCTAATCACATTGGCCAGCAATTCGGAGAATATCTAGAGTCTTTACAACGGGAGTTTCCAGAGATCATCGCCGATATTCGAATTTCAGGCGCGATGATTGCTATAGAGCTAATCGAAAACGGTGACCCAAACAGTCCTAATACCCAGTTAACTCAAGCTCTAATCGCCAGGGCAGCAGATTACGGTTTGGTGTTATTAGCTTGTGGCTTCTATGGCAATGTCATTCGTTTTCTACCAGCATTAACAATTGAAAATGAGATTATTGATGAAGGCATGCAGCTGTTCTGTCGGTTGTTCAAATCTTTGGCGTAAGTTAAAAAAGCTTTGCGCTTAGTTTGTTAAAGCAGTGCACACCTTGCACTGCTTTTTGTTATTTAAAAGCTATACAAGCGCTTGCAGCTTAGCTATGTTGTTATCTAAGGTCATGATTAAAAGCAATGTTTTGTGTTAGCCTCGCATCCCAATTTGCTTAAGTAACAACATTTTATAGGAAATAAAATGCCGCACCCACTTCCCAATACCCCAAGTTCGCTATTCATCTTACTAAGGTGGTTGTTGCTGTTGATCCCCTTGGCTCTGGTCGTTGGGTCCTTAAATGCTTTGTTTTTGTACTTGCTTGATTACGCGAGCCATACTCGAGCCGACAACCCCTACCTATTGTACTTTCTACCGCTGGCCGGGGTAGTGGTGGTGTTTATTTATCGCCGCTTTGGCAAAAACTCAGAATCGGGTAATAACCTGATTATTGATGAGATTCATCAACCGGGAGCAGGCATACCAGCGCGTATGGCGCCATTAGTGCTTATATCTACGGTTGTCACACATTTGTTTGGTGGCTCTGCCGGGCGCGAGGGCACTGCAGTGCAAATTGGTGGTGCGTGCAGTGCAGCTTATGGAAAGCTATTCAAGCTAAGTGGTAGAGATTATCAAATACTGCTTAGTGCTGGTGTAGCCGCCGGATTTTCGGCACTGTTTAGTACGCCCTTAGCTGCCACTATTTTTGCTATTGAGGTGTTAGCTGTAGGCCGCATTCGTTTTGACTCAGTCATTCCCGCTTTATTTGCCGCCATTTTAGCGGATGTGGTTTGTACCGCTTGGGGGACACCACACACTCAGTACAAAATCGATTTTCTAGAACATGTGATGTTGTTTGAACATGTTGTACATGTTGATTTGCTAATGCTAGGTAAAGTGCTTATTGCAGCTATTGCTTTCGGTATTACCGGTTATCTGTTTGGCGAAACAGTATTTGTACTTAAAGATATCTTTAAGCATGTATTTAAGAATCCCTATTTGATTGCAATCATCGGCGGCCTAATTGTGATTGGCATTGTTAGCCTCATCGGCAATCAAGATTATATTGGCCTTGGGGTGAACAGTTATCGAGAAGGCGGGGTAAGTATTATAAGCGCCTTTGAAGAGGGCGGAGCAGAGTGGTACAGCTGGATGCTAAAACTGCTGCTTACTGCAATTACCCTTGCCGCTGGTTTCAAAGGTGGCGAAGTAACCCCCTTGTTCTTTATAGGCGCAACTTTAGGAAATACCTTGGCCTGGATAATGGGGGCTCCGGTAGATTTATTTGCAGCCATTGGTTTTATAGCGGTATTTGCGGCAGCAACTAATACACCTTTGGCATGTACCATTATGGGCGTTGAGTTGTTTGGTTCAGATCACCTACTGTATTTTGCTGTAGCTTGTTTTGTGGCTTATTACTTTAGTGGTCATACAGGTATTTATTCTTCGCAACGGGTTGCAGTGCCTAAGTCCACAAACTTTGCTGCTCATGAGAAAACCTTAGGCGAAATTAGGGCGGCGAATAACCGTTTGGTGTCTTGGCTCAAAAAGCGAAGTAAGTAAATGACCTATAAGGTTTATCCAGTTTTTGCTGCTTTGGCCATATTGTTATGGCCAAGTTGCGCACTGGCTTATCCTGGGAATCTGACTACTCATTTTGAAGGCGAAGAATTAAAGGCCACGGTAACGTCGAATACTGATAGGCCAATACGCTGTCAGCTTTCTGCAGGGCCTGATATTGTTTGGATGGAGATTGACGACAAACAAGAGAACTTTAAGTTTGCAAAAGGATACAAAACCCATCACCTTAGTTTGTACTGCAAGATCATAGAACAAAAAACTAAGGCAAGGCCTTGGCGTTTAAACCCTTACAATACGCCTATTCCTGAGTGGAATAAGGTCATCTTTCCAGATTAAAACCAGTAATACTAAGTGGATTCTAAGGCTTGTCGCTTGGCTTTAAATGGGCAAGGTGACCCATCAATGACCAAATCACTTAGTCTCTCCGGATTAGGGATGTCTTTCTCTTCAATTTCTAATTGGCTAGCTAATAAGCGGCTAAACATTTGCCAGCTTTTTAGCTGGCAAAACTCATAATTTTCGCCTGGATAAGGTTTTGCAAGCAGTGGAGCCAGAGTAGAAGACGAAGTAGCAAAAATTGTGAGCAACCATTTAAGCTCACCAATATTGAAGTGTTTCACATAACCTTGTTTATGACATTCGATGACCAGGTCCTCGAGAATTTTTCGCACTTGGTCATCCTCTTCTAAGAAATACTCAAACAATTCTTGTTCATTGTTCACCGCATCGTTAAGCAAACGAACCGGTTGAGGGTCAACTTGAAGTGCAGCCAAAATCTTAATCAGTAAATCGAATAACTGATGGCGACAAGACAAACCTTGTTCTTGCTCGGCAACCAGCAAATTTACATAGTCTAGGAACTGCTGGTGCATACAGTCACAAATGTGCTGCCAAATCTGTAGCTTAGAACCAAAGTGGTGACGGATAAGGGTATGAGACACGCCAGCTTGTTCACTAATTGCGCGCAGTGATACAACGGCATAGCCTTTACTGGCAAAAAGATCTGCAGCAGCTATCAAAATATTGGTGCGGGTTTCTTCTGCTACTTTGGCGCTTTTACGTCCGGTGCGTTTTTCAGTCATCTTCTATAATTACTTCACTCTAATTCACAGTACTTACTGAACGAGTCGCTAGTCTATCATAAATATACTTTCCATGTGGAAAGTAAAGCTTGATCGACAGCTAAGTGATCAATATACTTTCCGCCTGGAAAGTATAGATGACTGTTTGTTCAACTGGAGCAATTGATGAGAACAAATTTAACAAACATGGCTGTTTGGCAGCGCCTTAGTGTTGTAGGCGTGCTAATGCTGTTTTTGCAAGCCTGCGAACCAGCCCACTCAGAGCCGGTTAAGGAAATAGTAAAACCGGTGAAATTGCTAGAAGTGCCTGAGACCTTTAACGCAGTAGACTACAACTTTGTTGCGCAGGTTCAGGCGACGAGCCGCGCTCAATTAGCCTTTCAAGTGTCGGGTGAAATTCAGCAAGTGAACGTGAGAATGGGGCAGTTTGTTAAAAAAGGTGATTTGTTAGCAGCGCTTGACCCCCATGATTTTCAATTGGCTGTTAATGCCCGTAAAGCGCAGTTCGAGCTAGAAAAAGCGCGTAAGAAACGTTCTGAACAGTTGTTTGCTAAGAAACTCATTTCTGAAGATAACTATGACCAAGTGCTAACCGCTTTTACCGAAGCACAAGCTAATTTAGATCAAGCAGTTACCGATTTAGCCTATACCAAGTTATTAGCACCGTTTTCTGGTGTGGTTTCGCTTACCTACGCTAAGCAATATCAATTTGCTGGCGCCAAGCAGCCGGTATTAAGTTTGTTGGGCAATGAGCAGCTAGATCTGGTATTTAATTTGCCAGTAACCATTACTGAGCGTTTGAATTTAGCAGAGTTACGAGAAGCAAAACTTTGGGTCACTCTCGGTAACTTTAAGGGTGTAGAGCTGCCTGCTCGTTTTAAAGAAATCTCAACGCAACCTGATCCCGATACCAACAGCTATACCGTTACTTTAACCATTGTTAGGCCAGAGCATCTAAACATTCTTCCTGGTATGTCTGGCGCGGTTTATGTGCGTAATGAATCTGAGGCAGATAACGGTTTAGCCTTGCCTAAAGGGGCATTTATTCTAATCAATGAACAACAAGCTCAAGTGTGGCGAGTTGTTCCAGAAACCATGCGAATAGAAGCTGTGGATGTTCAACTTAATCAACAAGGGCTGGTAATTAGTGGCTTAGAAGCAGGTGATAGCATAGTTGCCGCTGGAGCTAAATCCTTAAGCGCAGGCCAAATTATTCGACCTTGGCAACGTGAAGGAGGTATCTAAGATGTTGTTTAAAACTCATACTTTACTTGCTTTAACACTTACTTCTTTACTTACCGCTTGTAGTGAACCTGCAGAAACCGTAAGTAAACCTACGTTGTCTGTGCTCACTATTAGTATTACTGATTCGGCAGCGCAGCCAGAGCGCGAATTTAACGCGCGAGTAGAGCCCGCTGAACTAACGCCTCTGTCTTTTCGGATTGCCGGTGAGCTCACTAACATGTCTATCAAGCCCGGCCAGCATGTGCAAAAAGGCCAGTTGTTGGCAGAGTTAGATAATAGAAAATTGAAGCAACAAGTCGATGACGCGCAAGCCTCGTTTAGACTTGCTGAGCGCCAGTTAAACCGAGCCGAAGGCTTGGTAGGTAAAAGTTTGTTATCCCAAGAAGAGTACGATGTACTTAAAGCAAATTTCCAGCTTGCTGGGGTAGATTATCAACTGGCTAAAGCGCAGCTTAAATACAGCCAACTGCGTGCTCCGTTTGAAGGCTTAATTGCAGAAGTGCCAAAACAATCTTTCGAGAATGTCACGCCTGGAGAAACTGCGGTTTCAATCTATCAGGATCACTTGGTGTATGTGCGTCTGCAGTTGCCTGATAATTTGTTGGCTCAAATCGACCCAACCGAGCGTAATTACACTTACCAGCCAAAGGCTAAATACGCAGGTAACGATACCCTTTATCCCATCACCTTTTTAGAACATACCTCTGAGCCTAATCCAGAAACTCAGGCCTTTGAAGTATGGATGAGCATGCCGCAAGTTGAGCCAGCCATTCTACCTGGTACCTCTGTAACTATGTTTGTTGATTTAGAGGCTGCGGG
The DNA here is from genome assembly GCF_900537085.1 of Agarivorans sp. Alg241-V36. NCBI lineage: Bacteria > Pseudomonadati > Pseudomonadota > Gammaproteobacteria > Alteromonadales > Alteromonadaceae > Agarivorans > Agarivorans sp. Alg241-V36. Next base: position 38,726 of record NZ_UNRE01000008.1, read on the forward strand.
CTTAGTGGGACGCAGTGGATACTTATTGCCAATGACAGCTTTAGAGGCAGGCAATAGCAATCAACAGTTTTACGTGTGGAAAGTTATCGAAGGTTTAGCGCAAAAGGTTGAAGTGCAAGTCGCTCAAATCCATACCGACGGTGTATTGGTGAGTGAAGGTTTAAGCCAAGGTGATCAAATTATTGTTTCTAGCTTAGCCAAGCTTCGAAATGGACTGTCTGTTACTACTAATTCGCAGGAGCAATAAGTGTGACCATTGCTGAGTACTCAATTAAAAATAAAGTTATAAGCTGGATGTTTTTGGTCATTCTGGCGATTGGTGGCGTAGTATCTTTTGCTGATCTTGGTCGCTTAGAAGACCCAGCGTTTACCGTAAAAGATGCCATGGTAATTACTTCTTACCCTGGCGCTACTTCGACAGAAGTAGAAGAAGAAGTGACTTATCCTTTGGAAAAGGCGATTCGCCAACTACCTTATTTGGATAAAGTAACGTCTACCTCATCAGCAGGTTTATCGCAGATTATGGTAAGCATGAAGATGGACTATGGCCCAGATGAGCTGCCACAAATTTGGGATGAGTTACGTAGAAAAGTAAACGACTTAGAACCATCGCTACCACCGGGTGTAAACCCTGTACAGGTGATGGATGACTTTGGCGATGTGTATGGCGTAATGCTCATGGTCACTGGTGAAAACTATTCTTACGTTGAACTTAAACGCTACGTTGACTATTTAACCCGTGAGTTAGAAGTGGTTGATGGCGTGGGTAAAATTAGTTTAGCCGGTGATCAACAAGAACAGTTGTTTGTGGAAATGTCGCTTAAGCGTGTAGCCGCGCTTAACTTAGACATGAATACCGTAGCGGGTTTACTGGCGCAACAAAATGCTGTGATCAGTGCTGGTGAAGTAACGGTTAATTCTCAACAACTTAAGCTACGACCAACCGGTGAACTCAATTCTATCGAGACCTTCGAGAACCTTATTATTCATGGGCGCGATACAGGTAACCTTATTCGTTTAAAAGATGTCGCTACGGTGACTCGTGATGTTCAAGAAGTGCCTGGAAACTTGCTTAACTACAATGGTGAGCCGGCTCTTAACTTAGGTATCTCGTTCTCCTCTGGGGTGAATGTGGTTAAGGTAGGCGAGGCGGTTGATGCTCGTTTAGCAGAGCTGGAAAACATTAAACCTGCCGGTATCCAAATCCACACCCTCTATAACCAAGCCAAAGAAGTTGAGCAATCGGTAAACGGTTTTGTGCTTAGTTTAGCCGAAGCGGTGGGTATCGTAATTGTGGTGCTGTTGTTTACCATGGGTTTGCGCAGTGGAGTGATTATTGGTGCAGTGCTGCTGCTAACCGTGATGGGCACCTTCATCTTGATGAGTATCTACGATATCGAGTTGCAGCGGATCTCGCTAGGTGCACTGATTATTGCCTTGGGTATGTTAGTAGACAACGCGATCGTTGTGGTTGAAGGCATTTTAGTTGGTATGCAACGCGGTAGAAGCAAAGTTGAAGCTGCTAAAGACATTGTAGAGCAAACTAAGTGGCCATTACTTGGCGCAACAGTGATTGCGATTGTGGCTTTCGCACCAATTGGTCTTTCGCCCGATGCTACCGGTGAGTTCATGGGCTCATTGTTTTGGGTGCTTTGTTTCTCACTATTCTTGAGTTGGATTACCGCTATTACACTTACGCCATTTTTGGCTGACTTGTTGTTGTCTTCAAAAAGCAGTGAAAAACAACAAAGCAACGATGACCCATACAAAGGGCTACTGTTTGTAGTATTTGGCAAACTACTTAAGTTCTGTTTGCGTTTTAGAATGCTAACAGTGGTAGTGATGGTTATGATGTTGGCGGGAGCATTTTACGGCTTTAGTTTAGTGAAAAACTCATTCTTCCCACCTTCAAATACGCCAATGTTTTATGTAGACATGTGGATGCCTGAGGGCACCGACATTCGTGACACCTACAAGCAAGTGCAAAAAGTAGAAGACTTCTTGTTAGACAAGGAACAAGTAGAGTTTGTTACCTCTACAACAGGCCAAGGTCTACAGCGATTTAGTCTTACCTACAGCCCAGAAAAAAGCTATCAAGCCTTTGCCCAGTTGCAAGTAAGGGTTAATGATCGTGAACAAATGCTCGATTTGATGCGTGTATTAGACACCGACTTACGTGACGCCTTTAGACAAGTGAGCTTTCAATTTCGCTTAATGGAGATTGGACCTTCACCCGCATCTAAGATTGAAGCAAGAATCATTGGCTCCGACCCTCAGGTACTGCGCGATATAGCCACACAAGTTGAAGATATCTTTAATGCTGACTCAGGTGCTCGAAACATTCGCCATGATTGGCGTGAGCGAACCAAAGATTTGTTGCCGCAGTTTAATGAGTCTCAAGCCCGTCGTTTAGGCATATCAAAACAAGACTTAGCAGATACCTTACAAATGGCCTTTGGCGGCAGTGCAATTGGCTTGTTTAGAGATGGCACAGAAATGCTGCCGATTGTAGTGCGTTTGCCTGAAGATGAACGGGTCGATTTTTCTACGGTGCAAAACCTCAAGCTTTGGAGCCCAGCGCTGCAAACCTATGTACCTATTCAACAAGTAGTGGATGACATCAGCTTAGATTGGGTTGAACCTCTTATCCAACGTCAAGACCGCAAACGTACGTTAACCGTACTGGCAGACCACGACATACTAGGTGACGAAACAGCCGCGAGTCTATTTTCGCGTTTACGCCCGCAAGTAGAAGCTATTCCTTTGCCTGTTGGCTACTCACTAGAGTGGGGCGGGGAGTACGAATCTTCCAACGATGCACAAGAAGCACTGTTTAGTTCGCTACCTATGGGCTATCTGTTTATGTTCATCATTACCGTGTTCCTGTTTAACTCGATTCGCCAACCCATCGTTATTTGGCTCACAGTGCCTTTAGCGGTAATTGGTGTAGCAGTTGGTTTGCTAGCAACCAACTCAGCATTTAGCTTTACGGCTTTGCTTGGTGTATTGAGCTTAAGCGGTATGGTGCTTAAAAACGGCATTGTATTGATGGATCAAATCAATATTGAGACGCATTCAGGCAAGGATCAATACCAAGCAGTGGTAGACAGCGCCATTAGTCGAGTGAGGCCAGTAAGTATGGCTGCCCTAACCACCATTCTTGGTATGATGCCGTTAGTATTTGATGCCTTCTTTGGCTCTATGGCGGTAACCATTATGTTTGGTTTGGGCTTCGCGACTGTATTGACCTTAGTTATTGTTCCAGTGTTATATGCTTTGTTCTATGGAATAAAACCCACTAACGCATAAGTAAAAAGGGCGCATATAGCGCCCTTTTTTCTGCCTATAGTTTCTATACCAAATACACTTGAATATTATTGCTTCTAAGTAGCTCAATCATGCTGGGGTCAGCATTTTCTCCGGTAATTACAATATCTATCTCATCTAAGCTGAACAGCGACAAGCCACCAAATACGCCAACCTTATCTGCTGATACCATGGCGACTACCTTGTCGGCATATTGCAGCATTTTCTTTTCTTCCATAAAGGTTAATAAAGCAGATTTTGTTAAACCGGCTTCGGTAAGACCGTCGCCACTCACGATTAAATAGCGGCCCTGATAAGAAGTATGGTTATCGGGAGACACCAACAAGCTTTGGCTCTTTATATATTGTCCGCCCAAAACAACTAGGTGAGGGTAGCTTTGTGAAATCAAATAAGTGAGTAGCGGCAAATAGTTCGAGTAAACATGTACGTGAGTATCGGTTAGGTATTTGCCCATTAAGAATGGTATTTGTCCTTCACCAACAAAGATGTTGTCTCTTACTTCACACAAATCTACCGCTTTTTGCGCAATACGGTCGGATTCTTCGTAATTTTCGTAGTCAGATATGTTTGGGTAGAAGCCTACCATTCCCGGTGAACTAACCACATTCGGCGAGAGTATCTTTTCTGCGCCATTTCGTATCTTTTTTAACTTCCCCTGAGTATCCAAGTCGATAATATCTCGCCGAACAGTAGCGGGAGAGCAGTCTAATAGCTCTACCAATTGTTGAACACTAGCCACAGTATTCTCTTGGAGGTGGTCTAAAATCTTGTTATGACGAAGCTTGGCTGGCATTTGAAGACTCTTGAAAACTGTGTGATTAAAAACGATTGTAATTGATTGCGTTTTGAAAACTTTTACCCCGATCACAGAGTTTTTGATTACGAATGACTGCCTATGACTGCCTTTGATTACATTAATAGCGGTGTTGCCGTTTTGTTAATGGCAATCGTTATATGACGTCAAATCTAATCAGCCGCTTTGACACATAAATTTCACTTTCTATACTCGGCTTAACGTGATGCGAGGGATAAAAATGAATCAGGATCTGATAACAAAACAAACCATATTGCTCGACTTTGAAGCTGAGTCGAAAGATGAAGCTTTATATAGCATATGTGCCCAATTGTTTTTGTTACGCAAAACCACAGACCCCACTGGCTTATATAACGACATAAACAAACGCGAGAACATTGTTAGTACATTTGCCGGACAACATACTGCTATTCCCCACGTTATTACTCAACACATCAATGAACCGGTGTTGTGTTTCGTTCGAGTAAAGGGTGATGAGTTTTACTGGAACGAAGAGGATGAGGATGTTCGCATCATCTTCTTACTTGCTGTACCTCTAAAAGAAAATCTAAAAAAGCTTAGAGAGTCTCAGTCATATGTATTTTCGTCGATTGCTCAATTAATGACAGATCCTTCGATGATAGATCTATGGCTAACAACAAATGAAGAGCGAGTGATACTCGACAGCTTGAACTTGGCCTTTGAGTCAAATTTCAAAGCAACTACGAGCATAAAGGAATAAGGAGTTAGACTAATGTCTGCTAACAATTTAAAGGTTGGCGTTCAGTCAATCGGACGTTTTTTGAGTGCGATGGTTATGCCAAATATCGGGGCATTTATCGCGTGGGGTTTAATTACCGCATTGTTTATCCCAACAGGCTGGCTACCAAATGAGAGCTTGGCAGCCTTAGTTGGACCAATGATCTTGTATTTACTACCGCTGCTAATTGGTTATACCGGCGGTAAAATTGTCGGCGGAGATCGCGGCGCTGTTGCTGGTGCAGTAACTACCATGGGTGTAATTGTGGGTACCGACATTCCCATGTTTATGGGCGCGATGATAGTAGGTCCCTTAGGTGGTCTTGCAATCGCCAAGTTTGATACTTGGGTACATGGCAAAATCAAACCAGGCTTTGAGATGTTGGTAAACAACTTCTCACTGGGGATCATCGGCATGATCATGGCGATGGTTGCCTATGTGATTATTGGCCCAGTGGTTTCTGTATTAACTACCGCTTTAGGCGATGGAGTTGGCTGGATTGTTGACCGCTCATTGTTGCCATTGGTATCTATTATTGTAGAGCCAGCTAAGATCTTGTTCTTAAACAATGCGATTAACCACGGCGTATTTACACCACTTGGTGCTGAGCAATCTGCAGAAGTTGGCGCTTCGATTTTCTATTTGATTGAAACTAACCCAGGTCCTGGCTTAGGTATTTTGCTTGCGTACATGGTTGTAGGTAAAGGTACCGCTCAAAAATCAGCTTACGGCGCATCAATTATCCACTTCTTTGGTGGTATCCACGAAATCTACTTCCCATACATCTTAATGAAACCACGCCTAATCATCGCAGTAATCGCTGGTGGTATGGCAGGTGTTGCTTTCAATATGATTACCGGTAATGCCTTAGTAGGTCCGCCGTCTCCTGGTTCGGTATTTGCCTTAGTGCTTATGTCTACTGGTGGTATGGGCATTATCTTAACCCTTGGATCTATTGCTGTGGCTGCGACAACTTCATTTTTGGTGGCATCGGTAATTATCCGCGGTGATGCAACAGAGACCGACGACTTAGAAGCCGCTCAAGCTGCTGTTGACGCTAACAAAGCTGAATCTAAAGGCCAAATTCCTGCTGGGGCTAGCGCTTCTGTAGCTGCAAACGGTGAAGTGAAATCTATCGTTGTAGCATGTGATGCGGGTATGGGCTCATCGGCCATGGGCGCTACGGTGCTAAGAGGCAAGATTAAAGATGCAGGCTTAGATATTAATGTGACTAATTCGGCGATTAACGATTTGCACGATGCCGACATTGTGATTACTCAACAAGAGTTGTCTGCCAGAGCCAAAGAGAAGTTACCGAGCGCTCGTCATGTAAGCATTGGAAACTTTATGGATGCTAGCTTCTACGACAAATTGGTGGCAAGCCTTAAAGCCTAAGTTTTTGTAATTCAATAGGAAGCGCCTACAGCGCAGCGGTATAACGCTGTAGGTCGCATCTTCATTAACCATTTACGTCAAGTTGCCCAGCCTAAGCGGCAAGGTACTTTGCTAAATCAAACAAAACGAGATAAGCATGTCCTTTTTTAAAAGTTTATTCGCTTCCAGTGAGAAAGAGACAGAGGTTGCCTCTCAACCAGAATTGGTGCAGTCAGCCACTATTGAGCAGCCAGTCGCTGCTAATGAAGAGCCAGATTCGCTTACTGTAGAACCCAAGCAAATCTACTTAAACCAAAGCTTTACTAGCAAAGAGCAAGTATTGCGTTTTGTATCTGAACAAATGTTAGCGCTTGGTTTAGTTAACGCAGACTACTTCGACGCTCTACTCGCTAGAGAGCAAAAGGTGAGCACCTACCTAATCAATGGTGTTGCTATTCCACATGGGGTGAACGAAGCCAAATCTCTAGTCGCCAAAAGTGGTGTGGTGATAGTTCAAATCCCGCAGGGAATTACTTGGAATGACAATGGCGACAGCGTAAAGCTGGTTGTTGGCATTGCCGCAAAAGGTGAAGATCATTTAAGCCTATTGCAAACCTTAACCACCGTAGTGATGGATGAAGACTTATCGGCTAAGTTGGCGATCACCTGTGACAAACATCAAATCATTACTGCCTTGGGCGCCGCTGCTTCTAAAGAAGCCGTGGTTGAGGACGACTTTGCTATTAATCAAAGCGCACTCATTGTGGATGAAGCGGGTATGCATGCGCGCCCAGCAAGTTTGCTTAGCGAACGAGCCGCTAGCTTTGCCAATACTCAGATACGAATTCGCAATGGTGAGCAAAGCGCAAATGCTAAATCTATGGCTGCTTTGTTAGCCATGGGGGCAAAATTAGGCGATTCAGTGGTGGTTTCAGCCGAAGGCGAACATGCTGAACCAGCCGTTGCGCAACTAGCAGAAATGATAAAAGCCGGTCTCGATAACGAAGACGACAACGCAAACGCCGAGTTCAATCCATTGGCCGGTTTGCCTGCTTTGTCTAATGCGTCAGGTGATGCGGTACTTCAAGGTATGGCAGCTTCTCCTGGCATAGCTGCTGCACCAGTATTTGTATTACACCCATGCAATTTAGCTGTTACTCAGCAGGCCGATAATGCCGAGGCTGAAAAACAGGCTTTAACAGCAGCGTTAAATAAAGCGGCAGAGCAAAGCGATGAACTGCATAACAAGCTAGTTGAAAAAGCCCCGCAAGAGGCTGCCATTCTAAAGGCTCAAAAACAATTATTAGCCGATGAAGCCATTAACCAAGAATGTCTAAGCTACATCGAGCAGGGTAACAGTGCAGCCTGGGCTTGGCAGCAAGCTTTAGCTTCACAAGTTGAAGCTTTGTCAAAAGTGGAAGACGAAAGGTTAAAAGCGCGGATTGCTGACTTAAATGATGTGAGCGAGCGCGTTATCGCAATTTTGTTGTCGGCTGATACGCTTCAATTCCCTGACGAAGAGTTTGTGTTGTTAGCTAAAGATCTCACGCCTTCACAAACAGCGGGTTTAGAAGGTAAAGCGGTTAAAGCAATTGCTACTGAGTTAGGCGGACCAAATAGTCACATGGCGATTCTTGCCAGAGGCCTAGGCATACCCGCTGTAGTGGGCGTTGGAGCAGGCAACTTATGTGAAGTTACAGACCAACAAATGGCAGTGGTCGATCCGCAAAGCGCTAGTGTAGTGATTAACCCTAGCCAAGCTACGCTTGAGCAAGCAAACCAAAATATCGACACTTGGTTACAAATGCGCTTAGCAGAAGCTGAGCACCAACACGAACCTGCAGTGACTAAAGATGGTCGCCATATTGATGTAGTTTGTAACATTGCTAAACCAAAAGACGCACCAAGTATTTTAGAAAATGGTGGAGAAGGCGCTGGATTGCTAAGAACAGAGTTTTTGTTTGAAGCTTCTAGTGAAGAACCATCGATTGACCAGCAAATCGATGCCTTAAAAAGCATTGCTAAAGAGTTGGGCGATCGTCAACTAGTGGTTCGTACCGCAGATATTGGTGGTGATAAACCCGTTTCTTGGATGGACATGCCGCATGAGGACAACCCATTTTTAGGGGTTCGTGGTGTACGTTTATCATTTAAACACCCTGCGATGTTTGAACGCCAACTAGAAGCAATATACCGCACGGCCATTTGGCAAGTAGAGCAATTTGGCAAGTCCGGGATCCACATTATGTTCCCAATGATCGCCAAAATGTCTGAGTGGACAAAAGCTAGAGAAATGGCCGAAAAAATCCGGGTTTCTTTAAACGCGCCGGTATTGCCTTTAGGCATTATGGTTGAAGTGCCTTCTGCTGCATTAGTGGCGGATACTCTCGCTAAACAGGTCGATTTCTTCTCTATTGGTTCTAACGATTTAACCCAATACACGCTGGCAATGGACAGATTAAATCCAGAACTTTGTTGCGAAGCCGACAGTTATCACCCGGGTTTATTAAGGCTGATTTCAATGACCGTTAAAGCAGCTACAGCCAACGGTAAGTGGGTTGGAGTATGCGGAAACATGGCGGCTGACCCTAACATTGCTTGTTTGTTAGTGGGCATGGGTGTTCAAGAGCTATCGGTAAGTCCTGCCAATGTACCGGCAGTGAAAAACATTATTCGTTCGGTGTCTTACAGCAAGTTGCAGGAAAAAGCAGAAAAAGCCCTGCAAATGTGTAGCTCCGAAAAAGTCATGGCGATGTACAAAAACCATGATGATCTTATTTAGCAAATAACAGAATATTAATAGTAGGTATTAAGATGACTAGTCAATACGAAAAATATCAACAAATAGACCAAAACACACCAAACACTACCAGCACTTGGAACATGTACGGCGCTGGCGTGGAAAACATTGGTAAAGATAACCAACCAGAATTATTTAACGTGCCAGAGCCAGCAGAAAATCAACTGCTAGTGCGGGTAGATGCAGTAGGCCTTTGTTTCTCTGATGTGAAGCTAATTAACCAAGGCAGCTCTCACCCTAAACTATATAACCGAGACTTACGTAAAGAGCCAACTCGCTTAGGTCATGAAGCAACCCTAACGGTAGTTAAAGTTGGCGAAAAGCTTGAAGGTGACTTTAAAGTTGGTGAGCGTTACGCCATGCAACCAGACATTTACCAAAACGGTAAAAGTACTGCGTATGGTTACACGGTGCCAGGCGGACTAACCCAATACCACTTAGTGGGCCCAGAAGTATTAGAAACCGATACAGGCTCTTGTTTGCTTAAAGTATCCGACGAGTTAGGTTTTGCTGAAGCTGCATTGCTAGAGCCTTGGGGCTGTGTATGGGCGTCTTACACACAACGCCGCCGTTTAGAGCCTAAACAAGGCGGTGTAATGTGGATTACTGGTCAGGCTGACGATCAAGTTACTTACGGCTTTTCTAAAGGCTTAGAGGCACCGGCTACGGTAATATTGAGTAATGTGCCAGATAGCTTCCGTAGCTTGGTAGAAAGCAAAGCCAAAAACGTACTTATTCGAAATGACATTAATGCCGATAATCTTGAGCAAGCTGCTGCTGAATTTACCGATGGGGTAGGCTTTGATGACATCGTTGTACTTGCCCCGCAATCAGCTGATGAACTCACGCGCATTGCTACTCACGTAGCCCGTCGCGGCACCATGAATATGGTAGGTAAAAAACCAGTTGATGGTTTGGTAAATGCAGATGTAGGTCGCTTGCACTATGACTATGTAGCGTTTATTGGCAATAACGGTGTAGATGTTGCCGACTCATACGGCGAACAACGCAACCGCTGTGATCTTCGTAAAGATGGCTTCGCGGTATTTGTAGGCGCTGGTGGTCCAATGGGGCAAATGCACGTACAACGCGCCATCGAGCTAAAAGATGGTCCTCGCCAAGTAATCGTTACCGACATTAATGATCAACGCTTAGCCGAAATCGAAGCGCGTTTTGCCAGCTTAACCGAAAGCAACAACTGTGAATTGGTCACTTACAACCCAATTAATAACCCAGTAAGTTTGCCAGAGTTTGTAGACAATCACAGCAAAGGAAAGCTCGCAGATGATGTAGTTGTATGTGTGCCAAACGCAGACATTATGGCCGAGTCTGCAACCTTCATGAAAGACGATGGCATGTTAGTTCTGTTTGCTGGTGTACCAAATGGCACGCTCGCACCGGTAGATTTTAGTTCTGTTTACCTAAGCAACGCACAATACACTGGGACTTCTGGACTAACCATTGAAGACCAAACCGTAGTAATGGATAACACTGTGGCTGGCAATATTGCTCCTGCAATTTGTGTTGCGGCAATTGGCGGTATGAATGTCGCTAAAGATGGTATTGAAGCGATGATCGACGCTAAATACCCAGGCAAGATTCTAATCTTCCCACAGCTAGAAGATTTACCGCTATTAGGTTTAGATGAGCTAACCGAGCAACTACCAAGTGTTGCTGAAGCCCTAGGCAAAGGAAATACTTGGAACATTGCCGCCGAAAAAGCACTATTCGAAGCTTACTTATAAGGAACGCTAATGATTTACACATTAACTTTAAACCCAGCTGCTGACTTAGAGCTGCAAATTGATGAGTTTGCCTTTGATAGTGTAAGTCGCGCCAACAGCTCACGTTTAGATTGTGGTGGTAAAGGATTCAATGTTTCGCGAATGCTTAACAATCTAGGTGTAGAGAGTATCGCAATGGGCTTTATTGGAGGCTTTACCGGACAGCGTTTGGCCAGTGAATTAGGCAAAATGAACATTCAATGCCAATTCACCCAAATTGCTGGTGAAACCCGCACCAATGTCACGGTGGTTGAGGCAGGCAATAAACGCCATATCAAAGTGAATGAAGCCGGGCCTAATATTAGCACCGAGGAACTAAGCAACTTAGTTGAGCAAGTTAAGCAAAACTTAAACGCCGGTGACTGGTGGGTATTAGGCGGCAGTTTACCGAAAGGGGTGAGCGCTAGTTTTTATGCTGAGCTAATCACTCTAATCGAAAATGCTGGTGCACATGCGGTGTTGGATACCAGTGGCGAAGCGCTACGAGAAGGTATACTCGCACAGCCGAGCTTAGTGAAGCCAAACTTAGAAGAAGCCCAAGAGTTGTTGGGTTTAAGTAGCGAAGAGCTCACTCAAACTCAAGGTTGGACTCAAGCGCTGTTAGCAATGGGACCAAAAAACTTAGTGGTCTCTTTAGGTAAAAAAGGCGCCATGATAGCCGATGAGCATCAGTGCGCCGAGTTCACTAGCCCAACTATTGTTGAAGCCAATCCAATTGGAGCAGGGGATTCAATGGTCGCAGGTTTGGTTTGGCGCTTAAGTTTAGGTGAAACCTTAACTGAAGCCTTACCCTATGGTCTAGCGTGTGGTGCTGCTTCAGCGAGCCGACAGGGCACTGATTTAGGTTCACTTGATCAAGTAGAGCAACTTAGAAAAGAAATAAACTAAGTGTTAGAAACTACTGCAAAAAGGCTTATCGAATGATAAGCCTTTTTTATTGGGTTAATTGAAACTTACTTCAAGCTAAGCGCTGCATCTATTTGTATCCCCCCGCTATTTCTGGTTCTACTTGTTTTAGGGTAACTAAATTGCGTTGTATGGCTTCTTCTGGCAGTGGAATAAAGCCGTATTTTCTCATTCGTTGTTGCGCTTCTTGAGTCTGAACATATTGAACAAACTGTTTAAAAGCGGGGGCGGGGTAACTGCCACTAGGTGCCAAATTTACGTACATATAATAGACGTTGGCGAGGGGGTAACGACCTGACAAAATAGTTTCGTGGTTTAGGTCAAAATAGTCGCCGCTAGCATCAATAAGCTGAAGGGCTTTAGCTTGGTCGAAGTTGCTCTGATATAGGGTATAGGCAATAGCATTTGGCGTTTGGTTTAGAGTATCTAAAAGTTGCGCTACTTCAAGCTGCTTTACTGAGCTTTGTTGTTCGCCTTCGCAAGTAACAAGATCGGTAAACTTCTTGTGTTGCTTGAGTTCGTTTAATCCTGCGTAAGTTTGGACTTGATCTTCACTGGAGCTTAATTTTAAAGCACTCCAGCTCGGTGAGGTGTTTGTATCGTTACATGCAAATAGCTTCGCTAGAGAGGGCATATCTATGGCGTTAACCGGGTTCTCTGGGTGAACTAGTATTGCTGCTGCATCGGAACTGAAAAACAGTTCGGTGGGTTGGTAACCATAACGCCTAACAAACTCTGCCATGTCGCTGTCTAACCAACGTTCAGAGCTAATGCCAATGTAGCCTTTACCTTGAATAAAGCTGTGCGCAACACTATTAGTTTTGATGATGCCAAGTTGCTTACTTAGTTGAGCATGTTTAACTAGCTCTATTACTGGCTCTACGAGTTCGTTTTCAACAATTACGCGATGATGATTATTAGCTTGAGCATAAAAGTGAAACAGAAAACACACAGATACAAGAATGCTGCGAGATAGAATCATTGTTTAACTCCTTGTTGGTTCGTGCCTTGTTCTGAGCTGTATATGGTCCACTGTTGTTGGGCTTGCAATTGTTGCTCTTTAAATACTGCTATCACTCGTCGTTCTCGTTGTTCTAGTTTCGCGGTATATTCAGTTTCTTGGTAGTACTCTTGCACCAGAATTTGGTCTGGGTTTATGCCTTTATCGTAGAGCTCTTGGCAAATGGCATTGGTGCGCTTTACGGCTAGTTGGTGATTGTAATCTTCGCTACCTTCACTACTGGTATCACCGATTAAGGTAACTTGCAGTGTGGGGTTGTGTTTAAGCTGAAGAGCAATTTTTTGTAATGTTTCTGTTTGATCATTCCTGAAAGTCGCGCTATCCAGGTCAAATAGAATACTTTGAACCAGATAGCTTTGGTGATTAAGCCAAACAGCACAACCATTGTTGTCGACAATGGTACCCGCTTGGGTGTTTCGGCACTTGTCTCGTTGGTTGATAACTCCGTCGCTGTCGTGATCTCGTAGATCATCAATTTGGTGTCGACTTAGCCTAGTGTCTGGTTGGTGGGAGCAAGCTATCAATAAGCTGGCACTAAACACAGTTGCGATAAGTTTAATCATTTATTGTTCGCTCCTGTTTGCCATTGTTCGGGATACTCAACTCGTAATGCGTATGTTAATCGTCCCATTGCATTTAGGATCCGATAAGCTGCTAGGGTGTGTTCGTAATCGGTTTCTATATAGGTTTTGCGGGCTAGAAACACTTCTACTTTGGCATCTAATACGTCTAACAAGCTGCGCCTTCCTACATTAAACTGTTCGATATACCCCAGCTCTGCGGCTTTTGCTGCGTCTACATTTACTTGTAATAGCTGTTTTTGTTGAGCCAGAAGCTCGTAGGCGTGCCAAGCTAAAGTTGTGCCTTCTACTACTTCACGTTGGGCGCGAATTCTAGTATTTCTGGCTTGTTCGCTACGCCATGCTGCTGCTTCGGTATTGGCTATGGTTCTACCACCGCTAAAAATGTCGTAACTCATGGTGAGCATGATTCGAGCATCGCGATCAGGACCTCTTAATCCGCCCACGTTTTCATTGCGATTGGCCACTGCTTCGATATTAAACTCTGGGTAGTAATTACCTTTTTCGCGGCGAGTTTCCTGGTGAGCGGCTTCAATGTCAGCCATTGCTGATTGGATTTCTGGGTGCGCGTCAATACCTTGCTGAATGGCAATGTCTTTATTGGCTGGAATAAGTTGATAATCGAATTGCGGTTTTACAAGGTTATCAGGAGATTTTCCGACTAAACGGGTGTATTGCGTGCGCAAATCGTAGAGATTATTGGTTGCTGCAATCATCGAACTTTTTGAAGTGGCCACACGAGCAGATATTTGTGCAAGGTCTGAGTTACTGCTTAAACCTTTTTGAGTACGTTCCAAAATATCGTCATAAATTTCTTCATGCTCTACAACATTTCGCTGGCTTAACTCTAATACAGTTTGAGCTTTTAAAGTATTTAGATAAACGCGTATTACATCTAATGCAACGTTTTCAGCGTCTGATAACAGCAATAAACGTTCAGATTCAGCCTCAAAGCTTAATCGAGATATATTGGCGTTGGTTTTTAAACCGTCAAATATTAATTGCGACGCTTTAATGCCTACCTCAGTTCGGTTCATGTTTCGCTCGTCGCTGGGTATTTGTACACCACTGTTATAGTAGGTGTCTTCGTAACCAGCCGCGGCGTAAACATTAAGCTGCGGCAAATAGTCTGCTTGAGCGCCGTCTACATCGCGCAACACAGATTGAAAGCGTGCGTATTGCCCAGCAATGTCTGGGCTGTAATCAATAGCGTAAGCTACCGACTGTTCTAATGACAACGCTGCGGCATTTGCGCTAAATAGGCAAGCAACAGCGGTTATTACAGATGATCGCATTCCTTTTCCTCATCCGTTAGGGTTCACGAAGAGCGTTAGCTTTAGCCCGCAATAAAGGTTTCAGCCAATAGCTCAATACAGATTTTTCCCCGGTTAGTATGTCCACCATAGCTTGCATACCGGGGATCACCTGCAAGTTAGTGTTGTTTGTTTGGTCTAATTGAATATGGGCTTGGTAATAGGTGCTGCCATCTTCGTCCTGAAGGGCATCTGGGCTAACGTAGCTCACAACACCTAGTTGGCCGCCGTACACCACAAAATCAAAGGCGGTAAACTTCACCATGGCGGGCAAGCCTGTCCGGATGAAGCCGATATCTTTAGGTGCAATTTTGGTTTCAATTATTAATTGACTATCTTTCGGGACAATTTCCATTATTGCTTCACCTGGGCGAATCACGCCACCGACAGATCTAACTAGAATATCCTTAACGGTCCCGTCTATAGGAGCAACCAGCTTGGTTCTATTTAGTTGATCAGCGACAGCGTGCTGGCTTTCATCTAATTGAGCGAGATTTGCTGATACCTCGTTAAGCTGTGCTTGTGCTTTGGTTCTAAATTCAACGGCTATATTGCGACGCTCTAAGATTGCTTCGTTAATAGCAGCCTTCAGTTTACTGGCCATCAGTTGTGCGCTTGCGATATCCCCATCTAGCTGAATTTTGTCGCGTTGTAGCTTTAGTAACTCGACTTTTGCAACAGCACCGCTAGCAACTACGTCTTCTAACATTGATATTTCTTGTGCAACTACGGCTAAGCTGTGTTGTAGAGTTTGTTGATTTCCGAGCGCCTCATTAAGTGCTTGGGTTTGTTGTTCTATTGCTAAAGTTGCTTCTTCTAATTGAGCGTTAAGTTGGCGGATCCGTTGTTGGTAGTTTGCGGTAGCATTAGTTTGAGCCCGTTGGTTTTGGTTAATAAAGCTTAACTCAAGAGGTTTAACTAACACTTGGTTCGTCCAATTGTTACTAGCATTGTTTATACTAACGCTGGCTAACTCGGCTATTAGGCGAGTTTCTTGAGCGAGTAGGGTGCTACGTTGTTGCTCGCTCTCTTGAAAAGCGGCTCTAAAACGGGTGTCTTCTAAAGATAATAGATGTTGGCCTCGGCTTACTTGATCACCCACTTCTACATTTAGCTGTTTAACAATACCGCCTTCTAAACTTTGAATTTTGCTAATGGCAGATGAAGGTACAACTTTGCCATTACCCACAATAACTTCATCTAAAGTAGCCAATGCAGCCCATACAACTAAGCAGGTGATAAGGCTTCCACAAAGCCATATTATGTGCCTAGATTGTTGCGCTAAGTGTTGTTGTTGCCAAGCAAGTTGGTTAGTCATGTTTGGCCTCTCTTACCACACTAACAGAGTGACGTTTTTTGCTTTGAAGCCCTAGGATTACATCGGCCTTATCATTGGCAACGATATGACCCCTTTCCAATACGATGATCCGATCACAAATACTAAGTATGCTTTGTTGGTGCGAACTTATGACAATGCTCATGTCACGGGGGAGTTTAGCTAAGCTTTGTTTCACTAAACTTTGGCTGTTGTTATCTAAGGCGCTTACGGGCTCATCTAACAGCAGTAATTTGGGTTTACGGTATAAAGCTCTGGCTAGAGCAACTGCTTGCCTCTGGCCTCCTGATAACAACATACCGCGTTCGCCCACTTGGCTTTCTAGTCCGTTACTCATTCTGCTTAAATGGGCCTGTAAACCAGAATGTTGAACCGCCCAGTTTAGTTTTTCTTCATCTAGCGATGTGGTACCTAGCAAAATGTTTTGTATTACCGTGCCAAACACCAATACCGGGTCTTGTCCTAACCACCCTATGTGTTGGCGTAATACTGTTGGTGCCCACAATGAGGCATCGATATCTTGGTAACTGATTTGGCCAGAGCTAGGTGCATATTGATTAGCCATTAATGAAATAAGGCTAGACTTACCTGAGCCCGCGTTGCCAATTAGCCCCAAGCGCTCACCGGGCATTAATTGTAAGTTAATGTCACTTAAGGCATTAAAATTTTGCTCTGGATAACAAAAACTCACTTTTTCAAAACTGATTTTCCCTTCAAAGTTGTTTGCTTGGACTTTATGCTCTGCTTGATGTTCTTGCGGTAATGCCATCACTTGCTCTAGCCCTTGTATTGCTGCTCGGCATTGTTGGTAACGTAAAATAAGCATAGATAACTGGTTAATTGAACCTGCTGCTCTTCCGCTTAACATTACAATTGCGATTAATCCGCCCATACTCAGTAATCCCTCTGAGATACGGTAAACACCAATAACCACCAGCCCAATGGTGACAACTTGTTGGCTAGTAACTATCGAGTGGCTGATTAGATTGCTGAGATGGCGAGAGCGAATTTGCCAGTCGCCCATTTGGCTAGTTGTTTGCTCCCACTTTCGCTGGTTGACTCCTTCTGCGTTAAATTGTTTGAGCTCGGTAAGGGTAGTGAGACTTTCAAAAAGCTCTGCCTGTCGTTGGGTAGAAAGTTTTGCACTTTGTTCCATACTGGCAGCGATTCTAGCTTTCATTATCAAACTAAAGACAATTAAACCGCTTAACACAGTTAGTGGAACAAACACCATTGGGCCACCGAGCCATGCAATCAAGGCTAAGAAAAACAGCGTGAAGGGAAGGTCAACCAAGGTGACTAAAGTTACCGAGGTGAAAAAATCTCTTACACTATCAAAGTCTTGTATTTGCCGAGAAAACGCACCCACTGATTGTGGTTTGTTTTCTAAACGCATGCCTAATACCTTCTCCATAATGCTAGCTGAGATGGTGTTATCTATTTGCTTGCCTGCCATGTCGGTGATGTTGCTACGCGCCTTTCGTAGCAACCAATCAAATATCAGCGCAATAGTTACACCTATGGCAAGTGTCCATAGGGTATTAAAGGCTTGGTTAGGCACCACTCGGTCGTAAACATTCATGGTAAACAACGGAACTACCATGGCTAATAGATTGATAAAGATAGACGCTACCAGTAAATCTCTAAACCATGGTTTTGCTTGTTCAAGGGCCTTATAGATCCAATGCGTTTTTTTACCTTGGTGTAATTGTTCAACTCTTTGATCGGTGTTTTGTAGTGGGGTGATCAACCAAGCTTGTTCGGTAGCTTCTGCCATAAAGTCTGCGATAGCTTGTTGCTGGTTATTGGGATGGTTTGGGTTTTGAAAGATAGCTACTTCTTTCGTGATCGAAGAGACGATGCGTAACTGTTGCTGTTTATCAACCACCAACAATAGTCCGGTGAATTGCTTAAGTTGAATAAGTTTTATCGGTGTGGCTGAAAGTCCCGCCTGTACACAAGCTCGTGCATAGTAGTCAGCTTCTAGCTTGCCGTTTGCAAGGGGCAAGCCTCTAACAGTCACCGACTTATTAAAATGGAGACCTAAATAATTGCATAGCCACTCTATGCTTTCTAGCCAAGCATCCTGCTTATCCATGTAGTTATTAACTCACTATTAGATTTTGGTCATCAATCATTTTTTGAAGTAAATCTGATTGGTCTGCAAGGCTAGCGTCGCCTTTGTAAAGTTCATCCAAACTCACGCCCGATAACTGGATACTTTGGGTGACGTTTGTGGTGTCAGGCTTTATTTCTAATAGGGTAGAGCCTGATTGTTCGCTAAGCTGAATGTATGTTTCGGCGCTACTTCCGTTGTTAACTCCTAAACCATGTAAAATACTGCTCAGGTCTATGGCATCTGCATTATCTGCAGCGTTAAAATCACTAATGGTATCGAGGTTTGGATTGCCAGTGCTGCCAAGATCTTCTGTTCTAAAAGCAAAAACATCATTATTTAATCCACCTGATAGTAGGTCGTTACCGGCACCGCCAATAATTAGATCCTGTTGAATTCCTCCATCTAAAGTATTATCGCCAACAGGGCTTAGTGATATTTCGAGTTCTTGGCTAATACCTTCAGCTTTGTTGTCATCTAGCGTAGCTGAACTGTCGATTAGTAACGTGAAATTGGTTGCTGAGTTTTGACCGCCAGTAATGGCTAAGTCTGCAACTTCATTCATCATAAATTCTAGCTGACCGTTATTGCCCAATTGGCCAGCTATTTCTATGCCATCGGGGATCCCTGAAATAGTAATTTTGCCTTCCTCCCCAGCGGCTGGGTTAATTAAATCTATACTTATTCCTAGAGGAATATCGCCACTTTGCTCAGCATAAATATGAGAATACTGCAGTTCTACAATGGGAGGATCAGGCAAGGGGCTGATGTTAATAGTCAGATTTTTTGTGGTTACATCGCCTAAATCACTCACTTCGCTACCTAGTACAAATGCACTATCTTTGGTTTGGGAGAAAAGTGTTACATCTAGTTGGCCAAATGCGTCTCCGGCATACAGTTGTAAACTTGTTACTGAAGCCGCATTAATAAGCAGTGAAGCAATGTAGCCTGAACCGTTATAAACAAAATGCGCTTGTTGGCCATTAATAACAATCCGGTCTAACCCCGTTAGAGCCGTAGCATCAGAACTGTTATTAACCTCTAGGCCAACCATTATTTGTTCATTACTATTAGTTTCAAAACTGTTTATATTAAGTGGGATGTCGATGGCTATGCCTTCGTCAGAGCTTAAGCTTTCTGGCACTTCGAAGAACTGACTGTCATCACCGACTGGATTAACACCCACCACAAAGTCTTGAGTACTCACTTTAAAATCATTGTTTGCTGTTTCTAGGCTTATGGCTTCGAATATCAGCGGAATATCGCCGCTAAAATCGAGAGGTGGCAGTAAGTAGATTTCAGATAACTGATTACTGTCTACACCCCAGGCATGCGTTGGAGCACCATTGAAGCTTCCGCCATCAGCACCATTGTTTTGTAGTAGTTGATAACTGCTGCCATCAAAATAGCTGAGTACAGCTCCTTCTGGCACGCCGTGAATACTTAATGACGCAGTTTCTGAGCCATCTAAGTCTATCTGGTGGGCGGCTAACCCATCTAATTGAATATAGTTGTCTTCGTCTCCGCTGCTGTTTAGTGCATCTAGCAGCACTTGATCGGCAACCGGTTGAACTTCTATCGTTAAGCTGGTGTTTTTGGTTTGGGTATCAAGCAGGCCATCGGCTAAATCAGTGATGTTTGCTGCTATGTCTATGGTAAGTTGGCCACTAAAATTGTTGGGTGGTCTAAACTCAATTTCATTTAACCTAGATGGATCTATTACTGTCCACGTGTCATCTCCGTTATTAGTTATGATTGCTGAGTCACCAATAAAACTGCTATTGGCTGGAACAGCAAAGATTAAGCTATTCACGGTTTCTATACCTTCACCCGGTATATTCGAGTCGCCTAAAACAAAAGCCATATTGAGGTTTGTACTAGTATCTTCTTGGATGACGTTGTTAGTAATGGTAAGGGATATTTCGTCGACGATGGGTTGAACTAAAATACTTATGGCTTGTTGCTCGGAGATGCTATCACCAGTACAGGTATCGGTTACGATCACCGTAACAGGAATGTCTAACTGTCCTGCGTAATTTTCATCTAATCCGGTTATTGTCATCGTTTCTATGGCACTAGCCGAAATTGTATAGCCGGTAACGTTTCCTAATGCGTTGTATTCTGGATAGATTTCAGCGCCTTCTAACTCCACGCCTTCGGGTAAATCGTCTACAGATATGTAAAATGAAATAACGTCGCTAGGGTCATTGGCGATGTCGCCATTTAAATGACCGCTTACGTCTATGTCTTGTCCTTCGTTGGCATCAACGATTGAATTGGATAAATCTCCGGGGGCAGAAGGAGTACAAGGTACTATGTCTCCACCAGAATGACCGCTTACCTGAACTTGCAGTGGGGCTGAAATGTAGCGAGCATCTTCATCGTCTATCACTCTTGCTCTAATTGTAATAGTGACTTGATCAGTATTCAGCGCGCTGTATAAGCTTGCACCAGCCAAAATATCTGCCGCAGTTTCTGCCACAGAGTCACTGGTTAATCCATTTGCCGGAATAATCCAATTGTTGTTGGCTCCCATGATTGCACCGTTCGGGTGTTCTACTTGAAAGAATTCACCTTCTGGGATTACGATTTCTATATAGTCTAAGTATTCAGAACCATCTAAATCTGAATCAACAAAAAGTACGCTACCATCAAGTGAAATAGCGCTCCCGTCGTTGCTTTCTAAGGGGCTTGTGATCGCTTCTAAACGCGTATCCAGTTCAACCCTGCCTGCGACGTCTATTTGTAGGTTTGCAGTGAGAGTCTTAGTATCGGTAGCGCCAGTTGGCGAGTTATCAACTATTTGATAACTAATCGGAATAGTAAAGTCGCCACTAAGATCAGCGTCAGCTCGAATAGTTAATTGTCCGCTAGATAAAAAGTTGGTTAAGTTAGTGGTGTTAGGATCAAACAAGGTGCTTAAGTCTAATCCGCCTGGCGGAACCAGTGCAGGGACGCCATCGATAAATAAATGTAAGTCACTGGGTAAACTAGTGATGGTGTATGAAGTGATACTTTCACTACCATCACTATCTGCGCTTAAAGGAGGCATAAGGTTTAATGAAACATTTCGGTCTTCTACTGCTTGTGTGAATAAATTAGCGCCATCGTTTTCATCCACCGTCGGAGATACTTCTATGTTTACGGTGTATTCAAATTTACCGCTGTCGCCATCGGGCTCAGTAGAAATAGCTTTAATATCGAAGTTTAATTCACCACTAAAGTCATCATCGGTTTTTACAAATAGCTGTGACAGAATGCTATTGTTTACTTGATATATTGCACCTGTTACTGGGTCTTTCCCCACCACTTCTAATGGGTAGGGATTACCAAGGCTATCAACTAAACGTATATTGTCGGGTAGGTTGGTAAGTAGTAAGTTGATGTTCTCTGAGGCGTCATCGTCTGAAGTTGAGAACTCAAAGTCTAAGGCAAACAATTGGTCTTCATTAAAGCTAGCTTGATTACTTATTACATTGTTTACTTGGTCGATAGCCCAGTTACCGGCACCAGCGTCGGCTACCACCGGCGTATCAACTACACCTGTCAGTGATACTGTGATGAGTTGAGCAGAGCTTTCCGCAGTGACTGGAGAGGGAATGAGACCGTCGATGGTCGATTCGCTAGCAATTGCGGTTACACTTAGCGTTAAGCTCTCTGTAAAGGAGCTTATATCTGGCTTAGGTATTAAACTCACTATGCCAGCATCAAGTTCATTAGCTTGTACAAGGTAGGTGTTTGGGCTGCTCAATACTGTAGAACCACCAGATACTTGCCAGCCGTCTTGCACTACAATTTTGTAGCTTAAAGCCTCTGAACCATCGCTATCATTTAGCTGGCCTGCTATCACGTCGCTTAGGTTAATGGCTTGATCTTCTAAGCCTTTAATATTTCTCACTGAAAGGCTAGGTAAATCAGCTTCTGGTTGAACATTAATCGTCACTGTTTGGCTTGTTTGAGCTGTTTGATCGCTTGCAGCGGCAAATGCATTGCCAGCTTCGGTTGCTATGGCAATTAAGGTGAAGGTGAATTGGCCTGCCAAGTTGTTATCGGCTTTTACTGTTATTTGGTCTAGTTGGTTTTGGTTATAGCTTTTGCCTTCGGTTACTGGGTTGCCATTTAAACTAAGTTGAAGCCCGTCGGGTAAATCAGCAAATTGATAACTAAGTGTTTCTGAACCATCTATTGAATCGACTAAGTTAGCTGTAATGTCGAGGGTTTGGTTGCTATCGTCGTCTTCAACCATGCTGTATATATATTGGGATGACACACTCCAAGTTGGAGTGTCTGCTATAGGTAAAACAGATACCTCCAGGTTGCTGCTGATCACGCGGTCACCTGAAAGGGTAGAAATTGTAGAACTAATCGCTAAGGAGACTGAGCTGGTGGTATTGGACTCGTTTTCGGCTGGTTGATAGCTTAATACTCCATTGGGTTTAGCGACATTACCGCTAAACTGCAAATCGGTGATGGTAATAAACCCACCACTAGCAACTAATAAGGTATTGCCAAGAAATAGGCTACCGCCACTTAACGACGTTTCGTTGATAATAATATTGGTAACGGCTTCATTTTGGTCGGTATCGCCAGGGCGAACTTCAATAGATAAAGTAACACTGTTATCTTCTGTTGTTTCTGCATTTTCTGTTCTAATCACCCCTGGAGAATCACCTAGGTTTAAGGTGGCTGTGCTAGTTACCTGGTCGCCGTCATTGTCTTCTACTACGTAGGAAATGGAATCAAGCAATGCAGGAGATTCAGTGACATCGGATTCTGTTGTTAGAACTAGTTCGCCATTGGCGTGTAGGGTTAGTTCACCGTAAACTTCGCTCAACAAATTTGGATTTAGTAAGTCTATGGTCACAGAACTGTTCGCTGCTATAGCGTAGTTAGTTCCCATATAATTGAAGCTAACAATACTAGCCCCGTCGCTGCCACTAACAGTTTCATTAAGTAACTGAGTGCTAAAACTTTCGCCTTCAACCAAGTCTAAACTGCGGTTTTCACTTTGGGGCGTATCGTCGGTAACAGAGACACTAAAGTTTGTACTTGCACTAACATCATTATCTGCGTCCATAGCATTAGTGACAAAATCTAGCGCTAGCAAGTTTTCGCCATTTCCATCGGGATGATCTAAGGCTGCGTAAAGCTCAAATTCTGTGCTGCCATCAGTATTCATTTTTATTTGAAATATCGGTTCTGCTAGATCGTTTGTTGCTACGTACCAACCGCCGTTATTTGCAGCCGCTAGATTGACAGGGCTTCCTCCTGATTGAATACCTAAGGCATTAAATGCTGCTGTATCTAAAAGTATGTCGGTGATTTCATCGCTACCAGCGCTTACTTTAATGGTTGGGTTAACAGTAGAAATACCATTTGCAATGTTGCCATTGGCTAAATCGGATTCATTTACATCAATTTGCCCAGCGGTTTCAATTTTGGGCTCTCTACCATCATAAATAGTGACTATTGAACTTGCAGTAATGCTAGTGCCATCGGTATCGGTGGCACTTATTGGTAGGCTAAGCGACAGAGTTTGATCTTGCGATGAATCTAAATGATCTATAGCGCTGTATAGGTTAAATGTTAACTCTACGTCAATAGAACTATTGGCTGCTAACTCAAAGTCGTCGGGTAAGCTAAGGCTGAATACTACTGTATTGCCATAAACCGCATCGTAAGTGCCATTAGCATTATCTTGCCAGCTTAAGTCCTGGCTATTTTGACTGATGGTATTGCCTAAGCTATCTAAAACTGGGCTACCGTTGGTGATATCAAGGAACAGCTTTTCTATTGGGTCTTGATTAGCGGTTACCGAAACGGTGGTTGTGGCGGTTGAGTTAATAGTGAGCGCTGTGTCTGGATCACGCGGTGTTTCGCTTACTTGTAAGTCTCCTACAGTGACCGCAATGTTATCACTGTCAGTTACAGTTATATCAAGCGCTAGTGATTGGGTGTCATTATCGCTATCTCTTACATTTATCTTAATAGGGAAATGGCTACCGTTGTTTTGGTCTAGCCCTTTATACAGAGAAAACTCATAGCCTAGTGTTTGATTTTGATGATCATCGGCAAAATCGTCAATGACTATAGTGAATACAGGATCATTAACGTCATCAGTATAGGCTGTTAGGGTATTACCACTAGGGCTTACTGCAAATGATAGGCTTTCTCCACCACTGGTCACTGCCGTTTGCTGATTATCGAAAAACAACTCGTCAATCGCGTCACTACCAATAGTTAAATCTACACTGCCACTGGCTGTAACTGTGCCTAAGTTTAATTCCGCTTCATTTAAGTTTAGGCTTTCATTATTAGTTAATTGCGGGTCATTCCCGTCAGCTAGCACCCAGTCAATTAGGCCAGGTTCGTTTGCGGTGCCGTCTAAGTCGCTGGACAAAATAGTGAGCTTAATAAAGCTTAAATCACTGCTGCTAAATTGATTGATACTATCAAACATGGTTAGCGTTGTTTTGCCATTTACCTCGTTGCCATTCGCGTTTGCGCTTAAACTAAGAGTAAAAACCAAGCCAATAAACGGTACTTCTGCGCTAATGGTTTTGCCGTCATCACTCAGGCTGTAACTAAGGTCTAATAAATTATTACCGCTAGTCAGCACTAATGATTTTAAATCAACCAGTGTCGCCTCACTAAACTTAACGCTATCAGGATCTGGGTTGTCGCTACCTGGTTTAATTGTAAAGCTTTCTGTGAAAACGTTGGGCGAGTCACTAAGACTACCTTCGGTATTGTATTTAAAATCATTAACAAAGCTGCCTTGTGAGCCATCGCTAATCACAATGTTATTGTGTGCTGAGGCTGTGTCACCGGAGCTGTCGATCGCTTGGTAGTCAAAGCGCAATTCTTGTGCTTGTTGATGATCTAAATTTCGGTTAGCAACAAATAACCAATAACCTGAGTCATCAACCAATAGATACCCTTGCTCTGTAATGAATACCGCAGGCACAATTCCAACATCTTTAGTGACACCATCAACCGTGACTTGGTTAACCTTGAGCTCGCCATCCAAGCTATAGTCGTTGGCAATAACATTACCAAAAACGCTATCACCTTCTGTAACATGGGCATAGTCGTTAAAAAGCTGCGGCACCGAGTCTTTAACCAAAATTACTAGCGGGGTAAGAACGGTTTCGGTTGTTCCGTCTGTATCATATTGAGTGGCCGAGATTACTGGTGTTAAGAAGGTTTCATCGGTATCAAGGGTATTGTCTAAGGCTTTATAAATTAGGGTTTGAATGGAATTGTCAGCCAAAACACTAAATCTAAACACCAACTCATTAGTATCTGTGGTTCTGCCTTCGAGAACTTTACTGTCTGCTGAATTAAAGATGGTTAAGTTACTTCCGCCAGATTGGATGCTTACCAGCTCGGGTTGTAGTTCGGAAAAAGAGATCTCTTGAGCATCGTAAATATTAACGTTGGAGTTTGTAACTAATACACCAGCCTGATACAAGTCGGTTTCCAATAAGTTATGAGGGTCGGGTTCAGCAAGCAGCGGTAGGGCATCTTGCGTACTGTTTCCAGCTACATCACTCACCGAGCTAGTCAGTGTCCAACTAGCCAACTTATCTAGTTCTCCGGTATCTATATTGTTAGTTAGCCAATCACCGTTTTGATCAACGGTGGCTAAGGCAATAACAGTACGGGAGCCATCTGTGATAGTAATGCTTACTTGTTGGCTTGGCTCAACGCCGCTAGTCGTTCCTTGAAGGCTGGTTAAGACGCCAGCTTTAAATTGAAAGATACTAAAACCATCTAGAGTATCTATATCGATGGTGGGGATACTGGTGTCTAGGGTGATTACGCTGCTAGCTGACGCAGGGTTGCCAGCAATGTCGTTACTTGTGGCTGTTAACTGCAATTCACCGTCGGCCAAGCCACTTAAGTTTTCAACAACCTGCCAATGGTTATCTAAAGAGGTGGTGGTAAATTGTAAACTTGTGCCTAAGCTATCGGTAACGGTAATGTTTACTGGCTGGCCATCTTCTACATCAACCAATACTCCTTCTAAAAGGCTTTGTCCCACTTCGGCTTGGTTGAGCGCGTTATCACCATTTCCTTCAAAACGGGCGCTAATTGAGGCTTGAGTGTCTTTGATGATGCTGGTGGTTGCGGAAACGGAGTTTCCGGCAATATCACTCGTAGCTGCCGTTAAGTTAAGCTCGCCATCGGCTAGGTTACTTAGATTACTGCTAGGTATTAACCACTGTTCGTTGGTGACGGTAGTTTGTAGGTTAAGGCTTGCACCATTTATATCGGTAATTTGAATATTAACTAACTGGCCATCTTCAACATCACTTATTTCTCCAAACAACCGTGTGGCTGGTACTTCTATGGCATTTACATAATTGTCACCTTGGCCATCAATGTTTGCGCTGATGTTAGCTAAGGTGTCCTTATCTATGGTTGAGCTAGCACTCGCTAGATTACCCGCTATATCAGATGTGTTGGCTGTAATGGTTAAGCTACCTTCCGCTAAAGGTGTTAAATCAACATTACTGATTTGCCAGCTATTATTACCAACCGTGGTTTGAAAGCTTAGCTGCTCACCTTTATTGTCTGTAACCGTTACGCTAACAATTTGGCCATCTTCAACAGCTGCAACTTGGCCATATAGTAAAGTGGAAGGGGACTCTATAGCGTTTATATAGTTATCGTTAACCCCATCTATATCGGCAGTCAAGCTTGCGAGAGTATCTTTAATTATTGTAGAGCTGGCTGATGCAGGGTTACCGGCTATGTCTACAGCGCTAACATTAATGGTTAACTCGCCATCTTGTAAGGTCGTCAAATCTGCGCTGGCGATGTTCCAGCTGTTGTTTAGCACTTGGCTGGTAAAGCTGAGTTGCTGGCCTGACTCATCAACAACTTGAACCAGTACCACTTGATTGTCTTCTATCCCGATTATGTTTCCATATAAGGGAGTAATCGCTTGCTCATACAGATTTACGTAGTTGTCACCTTGGCCATCTATTTCCGCTTCAATAACAGCCGTTACATCTTTAATGCTTGAGTCGTTGGCATCGACAAACTGCCCAAAGTAATCTGTCACGCTAGCGTAAACATCAATCGCTCCTTCATTTAGCGATTGAATATCGAGATCTTGGTAGCTGTAGCTATTGTTATTTACAACAGCCTCTACAGTTAGCGTTTGCCCTGCAGAATCGGTAAGCGTAATCACTACGATGCGACCATCTTCTACATCTGGCGCTTCGCCGGTAATTAGTACAGCAGGTACTTCAAACTGGTTTTCGTAGCCATCGCCGCCATCAACAATATTCACTGTTAATTGCGCTTGGTTACTTAATGGAGGAATTTGGTCAGCTTGAGCACCCTGTTGATTGGCATTTGTTACACCTTGCTCTGTCGCTTGTGTATTAAAGCCTGCCTCTGGGAGGGTTTCATCTAATGTGGGCTGTACACGAACAATAAAGGACGCACTTTGACTACCTTGCTCGCCGCTAAGTGTGGAAGTATTCCCAGAGTACAAGGGCGGTCTATCTTGTTGGCTGTTATTAGTCTCTGTGGAGTCGAGTTCACTGTTTGCTAAGGTTTGTTCAACATCACTCACTAGGTTTTTGACTAGGGGGATGCTGATATCGATTATTTCAGTTGGCTCAACCTTGAGCCAACGTCCATCACCCATGACTTTCCAAATTTGACCTTCGATGTCAACGTAGACAACTGGCTTCATCCTTTAGCCCTTACAGTAAACAAAATATACCTAACATTATGTTTAGCACATATTTTTCAACATTGAGCAATTTGTAAACTAATTACTTAAGAAAGCCTTTGACGGCTTCATCTTGTTGTTTGTGGGGTGATGTTAACTTCAAAAATCAACTGTTTGCTAAAACAGGTTCTTGGCTCTCTTATACCTCTAAATAGTGTCCAAGCAACTAACAAACGCTGTGAAGTTGTGCGTACCGTTTACGACAAAGCCTACATTTGCGGCCCAAATTGTTTGTCTTACGTATTCAAAAAGAACCAGTGAATCAATGGTAAGTCTTTTAAATACAACGGTTTATGGCGGCTGCTGGGGTTTGGAACGGTTCTGGCAATAGTTACTGCGGGAACCGTTTATCAAGCTAATAGGGAAAAAATATTATGGCTATTCGTCAATGTGCAATTTACGGAAAAGGCGGTATTGGTAAGTCTACCACTACTCAAAACTTGGTTGGTGCTTTAGCGGAAGCGGGCAAAAAAGTAATGATCATCGGTTGTGATCCTAAGGCCGATTCAACACGCTTAATCTTACACGCAAAAGCGCAAAACACCATTATGGAAATGGCAGCAGAAGCTGGCTCGGTTGAAGACATCGAATTAGAAGATGTACTTAAAGTGGGTTACGGCGGTGTACGTTGTGTTGAGTCTGGTGGCCCAGAGCCAGGTGTAGGTTGTGCCGGTCGTGGTGTAATCACAGCGATTAACTTCTTAGAAGAAGAAGGTGCCTACGAAGAAGACTTAGATTTCGTATTTTACGATGTACTAGGTGACGTTGTGTGTGGTGGTTTTGCCATGCCTATTCGTGAAAACAAAGCGCAAGAAATCTACATTGTTGTATCTGGTGAAATGATGGCGATGTACGCAGCCAACAACATCTCTAAAGGTATTTGTAAGTACGCTGCAACTGGTAGTGTTCGTTTAGCGGGTCTTATTTGTAACTCACGTAAATGTGACCGTGAGGACGAGTTAATTGAAGCACTTGCAGCCAAAATCGGTACTCAAATGATTCACTTCGTGCCACGTGACAACGTTGTACAACAAGCAGAAATTCGCCGCATGACGGTTATTGAATATAACCCTAAATGTAACCAAGCCAATGAATACCGCACCTTAGCCAAAAAGATCATCGATAACCAACTATTCGTTGTTCCTACTCCGGTAACCATGGACGAGCTTGAAGAGCTACTAATGGAATTCGGCATCATGGACGAAGAAGACGAATCAATCATTGGTCAAGTAGCTGAAGAAGTTACTGCATAAGCACTATCAACAGTGATCTTATTGATGCTATAGGAGGCAGCAATGTCAGATAAAAAAGCAGAGACTCAAGCACTGATTGACGAAGTGTTAGAAGTCTATCCAGAGAAAGCCAAAGCCGATCGTAAAAAGCACTTAGGTGCGAACGATAGCGAAGGTGGTAGTTGTATTACGGCTAACCGTAAATCACTACCTGGTGTAATGACCGCCCGTGGTTGTGCTTATGCAGGATCTAAAGGGGTAGTGTGGGGACCAATTAAGGATATGGTGCATATCTCTCATGGTCCAGTCGGTTGTGGTCAGTATTCACGTGCTGGTCGCCGTAACTACTACACCGGTTATACGGGTGTAAATAGCTTCGGAACCATGAACTTCACCTCAGACTTTCAAGAGCGTGACATCGTATTTGGTGGGGATAAAAAACTGTCTACTATTGTCGACGAAATTGAAATGTTGTTCCCATTGGCAAACGGTATTTCTATTCAATCCGAATGTCCAGTAGGGCTAATTGGTGACGACATTGAAGCTGTGGCTAAAACCAAAGGCGCTGAGATTGGCAAAACAATCGTACCAGTTCGTTGTGAAGGTTTCCGCGGTGTGAGCCAATCACTAGGTCACCACATTGCTAACGATACTTTACGTGATTACGTATTGGATAAATCAGAAGGCAAGGAAGTAGCAACCACAGATTACGATGTAGCCATTATTGGTGATTACAACATTGGTGGTGATGCGTGGTCTTCACGTATTTTATTAGAAGAAATTGGTTTACGCGTAGTTGCGCAGTGGTCTGGTGACGGTACTTTACCTGAACTAGAAAACACCCCATCGGTAAAACTTAACTTGGTTCACTGTTACCGTTCAATGAACTACATCTGTCGCCATATGGAAGAGAAATATGGTGTGCCATGGATGGAGTACAACCTGTTTGGTCCAACTAAGTGTGAAGAGTCTTTACGCGCTATCGCTGCAAAATTTGACGAAACCATTCAAGCAAAAGCTGAAGAAGTTATCGCAAATTACAAAGCGCAATGGCAAGCCGTGGTTGATAAGTATCGTCCACGTTTGGAAGGTAAAAAAGTCATGCTTTATGTGGGTGGCTTACGTCCTCGTCACGTAATTGGTGCTTATGAAGACTTAGGTATGGAAATTGTTGGTGCCGGTTATGAGTTTGGTCATAACGATGACTACAGCAAAACGGTTCCAGAAGTGAAAGACGCCACGCTAATTTACGATGACGTTACCGGCTACGAGTTAGAAGCTTTTGCCGACAAACTTAAACCTGACCTTATCGGTGCCGGTGTAAAAGAGAAGTACATCTTCCAGAAGATGGGCATACCTTTCCGCCAAATGCACAGCTGGGATTACTCAGGCCCTTATCACGGTTTTGATGGCTTCGCTATTTTCGCCCGCGATATGGACATGACCCTAAACAACCCTTGTTGGGACAAACTAACTCCACCATGGAAAGCTAAAGCAGATAAAGCTGCAGAAGCTGCCTAGGCGTTAAGTTATATCAGGATGAGTGCTGTTAGCGCTTAAAAATTAACTCAATTCGTAGTTCACAGATGAGTGGCGCGAAAGGAGAAGTAAAATGAGTCAATCAGTAGATGATATCAAACCGGGTTATCCCCTGTTTGAACAGCCAGAATACAAGGATATGATGGCCCGTAAGCGCGCTGAGCACGAAGAAGGCGCAAGTGATGAAAAAGTAAAAGAAATCTTCGAGTGGACCACTACTCAAGAGTACCAAGATCTTAACTTTTCACGTAAAACTTTAACCGTAGACCCAGCCAAAGCTTGCCAACCTTTAGGCTCAGTACTGTGTGCACTAGGTTTTGAGAAAACTCTGCCGTATGTGCATGGTTCGCAAGGTTGTGTGGCCTACTTTAGAACCTACTTTAACCGACATTTCAAAGAGCCTGTTGCTTGTGTATCAGACTCTATGACAGAAGACGCAGCGGTATTTGGTGGCCAGAAAAACATGTTTGACGGCCTGCAAAACTCCTTAGCTTTATACAAGCCAGAAGTTATCGCGGTTTCAACTACCTGTATGGCAGAAGTAATTGGTGACGATTTAAATGCCTTTATCGGTAATGCCAAAAAAGACGGTTATATTCCAGAGGAATTACCTACACCGTTTGCTCACACTCCAAGTTTTGTGGGCAGCCACGTAACTGGTTGGGATGGCATGTTTGAAGGTTTTGCCAAGTACTTTACTGGCAACAAAATGGAAGATAAAACCGTAGGTAGCAACGGTAAAATTAACATTGTACCGGGCTTTGAAACCTACCTTGGTAACTACCGTGTTATTCACAAAATGATGCAGCAGATGGGTGTTGATTACAGCCTGCTTTGTGACCCTTCTGAAGTGTTAGATACCCCTGCAGACGGTGAGTACCGAATGTATGCTGGTGGCACTCCAATTGCGGAGATGGAAGATGCACCTAACGCTATTACTACTTTATTGTTGCAACCAGATCAATTGGTTAAAACTAAAAAATATGTAGAGGGCCAGTGGAAGCATGAGGTACCTGCGCTAAATATCCCAATGGGCTTAGATTGGACCGATGAACTGCTAATTAAAATCTCAGAATTAACAGGTAAAGAGATCCCTGAGTCATTAGCTACCGAGCGTGGTCGTTTAGTCGACATGATGACCGATTCTCATACCTGGTTGCATGGGGTTAGCTTCTCTATTTATGGAGATCCTGATTACCTAATGGGCTTAACCAAATTCTTGCAAGAATTAGGTTGTGAAGTTAAACACATCTTGTGTAACAACGCCGCTAAGCGCTGGCGCAAGAAGATGGAAGCATTGATTGCTCAATCTCCTAGCACAGCTAATGCCGAAATCCACGTAGGTAAAGACCTATGGCACTTCCGCTCATTGGTATTTACCAATAAACCAGACTTTATGATTGGTAACTCTTACGCCAAGTTTATCCAGCGTGATACCAAGGCGAAAGGTGAAGAGTTCGAAGTACCGCTAATTCGTCTTGGCTTCCCGATCTTCGATCGCCACCACCTGCACCGCAACACAACTTTGGGTTACGAGGGCAGCATGTACATGCTAACTACCTTAGTGAACGAAGTGCTGGAAAAACTTGATCAAGATACCAGCGAAATGGGTAAAACAGACTACGGCTTCGACCTAGTTCGTTAATCCTAATGCAGCAAAAGTATGGCCGGAGTCTTGCTCCGGCCACTTTAAGGAACAGAGATGCCAAACCTAATTATTAGCCGTGAAAGCTCAGGTGAACTACAAGCTTACATCGCAAAGAAAGATCTAGAGTTACCCATTAGCTCACTTCAATTTGATCAAGCTGATCAATGGGGCGGGGTGGTTGAGCTAAGTGATGGTAGTAGATTTTTTATAGAGCCAGTAAATCCAGCACCCAGCTTACCCAAAACATTTCGCGCAAGGCGTGCCTAGTTGGGCTAGACCGAGTGGCGATGGGAATAGGCTAAGGAGTACCGATGAAATCTAATATAAACGATAACTTAGCGTTACGATTAGCCGTAGCGTCTAAAGCGATATCTGATATCGAATTAAAACAGTTTGTGGCCTTGTTAGTGGGCCAATGTGGCGAACCTTTAAGTGAAAAGAAACTTAGATCATTAAGCCCAAAAGCCTTACGCGAGATGTTTCAAGCATCGTCAGTAACGGTAGAACGAAGCCAAGTTAACCAGTTACACGCGATCTTAAGTTCAGAGCAAATCAGCCCTATGGAAGCCCCAGAGCTGCCAGAACAAACTCTGCTAAATGGGCCGAAAGTACGGCTGGCCGTGAGCTCAAATAACCTAGAGCGAATAGACGGACATTTTGGT
Source organism: Agarivorans sp. Alg241-V36 (assembly GCF_900537085.1). Lineage (NCBI taxonomy): Bacteria > Pseudomonadati > Pseudomonadota > Gammaproteobacteria > Alteromonadales > Alteromonadaceae > Agarivorans > Agarivorans sp. Alg241-V36. Next base: position 71,672 of record NZ_UNRE01000008.1, read on the forward strand.
TCCTGTTTACGTTTTCTTGTTTACGAAGTAAGTGCCCAAGGTTTTCAGTTAGTGGATGTTCGCCCGGTAATCGAGAACTTAAGCGGTGATGCCCGCACCAGCTACTTAATTGAGCTAATCGGTGATTGCCAATTGTTAGCAACTTTATCGATTGGCGGACCTGCTGCAGCACGGGTTAGCCGCGCAGATATTTTGCCTTTAAAACAACTTACTCCTCAAGCATCAAGGTCGATATTAGAACGTTTACAAACAGTAATGGACTGCCCGCCGCGTTGGCTAGCAAAGTTATTAGACAAGCAACAGGAGCCTGAGTATGTCTGAGATAGCAGAAAAAAAGACCTGCAGCTGTAAGGGTGAACCACACACTCCAAAACAGCATCAGTGTACTTGTAGTAGCGAAAAAAACGAGACGAATTCACATGCATGCGGCTGTTCATCCAAGCAAGAGAAAGCGCTTGATCAATCTCTTATTGATGATTTATTAAGGCGCTTAGCCAATCAAGATGACTATCAAAAGAACTTACAATGTTTTAAAAAGCATCATGCCAATATACGAATCATTGAATGCAGTGAAGATGATATGGCTGAAAAAGAACCCTTTATGGCAGCAAGCTATTTTGACTTGTTTTTAATGGCTAACGGAACCAGTTGTGCCCGTTTGACCGACAGCCTTGATTTAGCCATAGGCTTGGTTATTGCGTTGCACGAACCTGAGTAGTGACTATGTTAGAAACATCAGGTGATCGTTATCTAAGCTTTTGTAATATCCAGTGTGATGAAAACGCTGATAGGTTTATGGCGATCTTGGTCCAGCATCTAAAGGCTAAACACGGTAATCCATTGTGGCAGGATTATTTTTGGCAAAAGATTGAAGAACAACAGCGTATCCAGCGAGATAACTTACATTTCATTGGTAATCAAACCAATCCTTTGTATGAATATATGGAGGAGTGTGGTGATCAGCAAGCTACAGACTTGCTATATAAAATTGAACAGGAGTGCTGCTAAGTAAATTGCTTGCTTCACTCCTATTTATGTCACTAGAAGCTTACCAGTATTCAGGTTTATTTAGCGCTGCAATACATTGGCTAGCACCTTCGATGCTTGGTATGGTTTGGGCGCTTAAGCTTTGAGCTAACCATCCTTCGGGATGACTTAACTTAAAGGGGGCTTCTATTTGTTGCTCGCTAATTGGGTTAAATCCAACCTTGCTGTAAAAGTTTGGGTCACCGTAGGTGATCACTAGGTTGACTTCTAGCTTGCGAAGTTGCTCTATACCGTGGTTGATAAGCTGTTGACCCAAACCTTGGCCCTGTTGATTGGTCGCTATGGCAACCGGGGATAAAATAAAGGCAACATCATCAGAAGCCAGCAGCATGCGGCTAAAGAAAATACACCCAACAACTTGTTCATTGCTGCTTGCTACAAAACCAATCAAATCTTGCTCTGGCGTGCTAGATATTATGTTGGTAACCAAATCCCCGATAACTTTTCCTTCTTCAGCGCCCTCAGAGTCGCTGAAAACTTGCTCAAATAAGTCTGTAACGGGCTTAGCTAAACTAAGATTGAACAGCGATAGCTTCATAGCGAGTCCTCATTAAAATTTGATTTAGCTTATACCACCAATAACGAGAAAAGTTTGCTTTAAGCCAAAGTTAAGCCATTCCTTTGTACATCGCTATCACACAAACTAAACATTCAATTGCATATTACTTAGATTTTTCTTAGCGTGTTTAGCTAGAGCTTTTAAGGCTATTCATCTAAAAGCAAGCTAGTTATACTATTGTTAGTAATTACTGTTTAAATAATAACTATTAAAGGCTTAAGGATAAGGGAATTATGTCGACAGCTGGTCTTAATCAAACCTCAACCAGTAGCGAACAGGTTATTCGACGCTTATATCAAGTTACCAATGCCCATAACCAAGGCTTTGAAGCTCAGATCCTAGAGCTGCTGCAAATGGGCTTAGAGCGATTCAATCTAGACATCGCTATTTTGTCGAAGATTCAAGCTAACGATTATGTTGTTCAATACTGTGTCACACCAGAAGCAGTAGAGCTAAAGCCAGGGGATAGTTTTACCTTAGATACCACCTACTGCGGTATTACCTGTGAAGCGCAAGCTCCGGTAGCCTTAGAGTATATTGGTGAAAACGATAAGTACGCCAAACATCCTGCCTATAAAGCCTTTGGCTTAGAATCATACATTGGTATGCCTATTCGCCTAAATGGTGAGCTATACGGAACCTTAAACTTTTCTAGTCCTGATCCTTATCCTCGCCACTTTCAAGAAATTGATGTTGATGCCTTGCAATTAATGGCGTCTTGGATCGAAGTTGAGCTGATTCGTAGACAACAAGAAGAACAGCTTAATAGACTCAATCAAAAGCTAAAACGATTAGCAAACTACGACAGTTTAACCGAGATACCTAATCGTCGCGGTATGTACAAAAAGCTAAAGAAAAGCATGAATCTACTCAGTCGTTCGGGCGGAGAGGGTACTTTAGCTATTGTCGACATCGACCACTTTAAAAAGCTTAACGACACCTATGGACATCAACTTGGTGATAAAGCCTTGGTAGAAACCGCTAAGCAAATATCCAAGTCATTGCGAGATTACGACTTCGTGGCACGTCTAGGCGGCGAGGAGTTTTTGATTTGGCTGCCAAGTAGCAATTTAGCCGGTTGCGCCACGGTGTTTAGTCGGGTGATGAAAGCAATTGGCAGTATTAGCCTAACCAAAGAGCCTATCACTGTTTCTATTGGCGCCTACCACCTCAGCTTTAATGAAACCAGTTTGCCAAGTGATTTTGAAATGCTAGCTGACAAAATGATTGCTGTAGCGGATCAAGCCTTATATGAAGCCAAAGAAACTGGTCGAAATAAGGTTGTAGAACGTGTCGGTGTGATTGAAGATCTATCGGTTTAATCGCTAGCTAGTCGCAACACAGCGACTTTTCTTATAGATTTATATTGGTGCTCACTGTAGTGGGCACTCGCTTAGCTAAGCTTTGTTACATTTAACACTCACGTCCATTCTTTCTCTATAGCAAACAGCAAGTCCCCTATTGGTGTTTACCTCGTTTACAAGAAAAGCACTGATGCCAACAGCCCTTTAGTCGAAAACCCAAACCCAAACTTAGCGTTTGTAGTGCGTTCTACAACGATACCTTATTAGACTTTTTATATTATTTATTGATTACTGTTTGGTCAGTGCTTATATAATTCTTCCTGAAAATGTTTACTTGGTGATCTAAGTCAAACGTTAATTAAAATTTGCGTTAAGTAATATATAAAACATGGTTTTATTGTAATTAAATACTCCAAATTTAATTAATGATTTTAATTAAATTGTCGGTTTTATTGTTGTTATTGTACAAATGGTGTGGATTAATAAATAGCTTATTAATATCCATTTAAAGTTGTGTTGTTTAAATGCTTTTAATGGAGTAACTAAACAAGAAATGGAAAACAACATGATTAACAGAAGCAAAATATCTATGGGTATCGCTTTAGCGATTACTGTGACAGCTCCTTTGTCTGCAGCTACGGTTAGCGATGCGGAGTATCGAAATATTGAAGTGAAACATAGTAGTAAGTGCGTCGATTTGTCGGGTGGTAACACCACAAACTTTGCACCGTTTGTTCAATGGACTTGTGGTGAGGATAACGCTAATCAACGATTTGAATTTGTTGAGAGTGGTGATGGGTTTTATAGTTTAAAAATTAAAACCAGTAATAAGTGTTTAGAAGTTAAAGATGGAAACGTAAGTAACGGCGCGCTTATTCAACAATTTGATTGCCAAGCTAACGACAGTAAACAGAATTGGTCATTAATAGATATGAATAACGGTTGGTTTAAATTAAAAAATCAACAAACAGGCAAGTGTTTAGATGTTGCCGGTGCCTATATTCAAAATGGTGACAAATTTCATCAGTGGGCTTGTTTAGCAGATCATCCAAACCAAGAATTTAGGTTTATCTATGATCAAGGCAGTAGTGATAATAGTAGCCCCGACGATCTTGTTGGCACCGTCACTATCCAAGCAGAAGACTTTGTAAGCCAAGGCGGTACATTTGACGACCAGCAGCAAACGCCAGTGAGTAAATATACTGTCGCAGGTCAAGGTGCAATCAACTACATCAATAGTGGTGACTTTGTAGACTACGCAGTAAACGTGGAAAAGGCGGGTATGTACCTAGTTAGTTTTAATGTAGGTACAGCCATTACTGAGAACGCCATTATAGAATTATTGGTAATGGAAAACGGAGTTTGGCGCTCTTACGCGCAGGCCTTTGTTCCAGCAAATGGTTGGGATAACTTTTCAGAGCTTACCGCAAATGGTGAAATAGCGTTACCTGCGGGCGCACAACAAATACGTATTCATGCACTTGGAAGCAACGACTGGCAATGGAACTTAGAGTCTTTTAAATTGGTTTGGCAAGGCGATCTAGATGGTCCAATTGCCCCGCCAGTTTTAGATGATGATAATGATGGAGTATTAAACGCTAACGATTTATGTCCAAACACTCCTGCTAATGAAGCTGTAGACCAAAATGGTTGTTCGCAAAGCCAACTAGATGACGACAATGACGGAGTAAATAACGCTATCGATCTTTGTCCCAATACCCCAGCGGGAGGCTTAGTAGACAATACCGGTTGTGAAGTATCTTCACCAAATATCATAGATGTGAATACAGCAGATCCAAATTTTCCGACATTCGTAAGTTTTACCAATACCACTCCTCAAGGTAAACGTTGGGAAAAAGTTGAAAACTTGTCTGATGAGTTTGAGTTTTGGAATGGCGCTAAGTGGTTAAAAACTAACTGGAATTATGGCAATACACCCGTCAACATGCTGAATAAAAACTCGGGCGTTAGTGATGGCAACCTTTGGATCCAAGCAACGCTAAATGCCGATAGCCCAAACCAATGGTTTGAAACCTCGAGAGTACGTTCAGTCGCTAAAATTAAGTTTCCAATGTATACCGAAAGTCGAATCAAAGTGGCTAACATTTCGGCTTACTCAACGTTTTGGCTAAATAACGGCGACATTAATAATCGTGATGAAATTGATATCATCGAAATTAATCCGGTTCCTACCTGTAATTGTCAGCCAGATTTCCCATGGAAAATGAACTCGCAATACTTTATCGCGAAGAATGGCTCAACTGAACGTAATCATGGTAACTCTGATAATCGCACCGACTTATCCGATGAAAACACTTTACAAGGTGTACTTTGGACCGAGGAGTACCATGTGTTTGGAGCCTGGTGGAAAGATGAACACACCGTACAGTTTTACCTAAATGGGGAACCTGTAAACAGCGTAACAACTCAACAACCATTCACCTTGGAACAGTTCATCATTTGGGATTTGTGGAGCCAAGACTCTAGCTGGGTAGGCGGTCTTCCACAAAAAGAGGATCTCTTAAACAACAATAACAACACCATGAAAGTAGATTGGATACGTACTTGGAAGCTAGTGAACGAGTAATTCATTAGCTAAATTACGCATACTTATAAAGGGCTTATCTTTACGGTTAAGCCCTTTTTGTTATTTGTAGTTACCTGTTGTTGTCTTCTCTTTGTGGTGTTTGCAATCGCTTTGTCGCATTTGCTACAAGATAATATCTATATATTTCAATAGCTAAGCATGTGGAATGCCAATTGCTACTTCCTAGCTGTAGAGCTTTAACAAACAAAGCTGCACGTTGTTATGAGGAGTATGCATGAAACGAAGCGATATAGCCGAGTTATTGGACGAACCTGCTTGCGAGCATAACACCGGAGAAAAATCGGGGTGCGCTAGGCCAGTACCAGGCGCCACTGCCGGCGGCTGCAGTTTTGATGGGGCGCAAATTACCTTATTACCTATTGCCGATGTTGCGCATATTGTCCATGGGCCTATCGCCTGTGCGGGTAATAGTTGGAACAACCGAGGCACTCGAGCATCGGGGCGCAATTTATTTCGCTTAGGTTTTACTACCGATTTGAACGAACAAGACGTCATCATGGGTAGGGCCGAAAAACGTTTACTACACGCGATAAAAACCGTAGTAGAAAAGCATCAACCACCAGCGGTGTTTGTTTATGTTACTTGTGTGCCAGCCCTGGAAGGTAATGATGTAGAAGCCATTTGTAAGCTTGCGCAAAGCCGTTGGCAGGTGCCAGTAGTAGCAGTTGATGCAGCTGGTTTTTATGGCAGTAAAAACCTAGGTAATCGAATTGCCGGTGAGGTGATGGTTAAACAGGTGGTTGGTAGTGCCGAGCCGCCAGCAAAACCGTTAATGCAGCACGACCCATCGCGGCAGGTAAACGATATTGTGCTAATTGGTGAATACAATATTGCTGGTGAGTTTTGGCATGTATCGCCCTTATTAGAACGCCTAGGTTATCGCGTGTTGAGTTGCATGTCGGGAGATACCCGTTTTCACGAAATTCAAACCATGCACCGCGCCGATGTTGCCATGGTGGTTTGCTCCCGAGCACAAATTAATGTTGCCCGAATGCTAGAAGAAAGCTGGAATATCCCTTGGTTTGAAGGCAGCTTCTATGGCATTGAAGATACCTCAGCGTCGTTACGCAGTTTTGCAAAACTATTAGGCGATGCGCAAGTTAGTCGCGAAACTGAAGTTTTAATAGCCCAACAAGAATCTCAAATCCGCCTGCAACTACAACCTTATATACAACGCTTAAAGGGCAAAAAGGCCCTGCTGTATACCGGTGGTGTTAAGTCATGGTCGATTGTGTCGGCGCTGCAAGAGCTTGGTATTAGTGTTGTAGCTACCGGAACCAAAAAATCTACTGCTGAAGACAAAGCAAGAATTAAACAAATAATGGGTGACGAGGCCTTAATGCTAGATGAAGGTGGAGCTCAAAATCTGCTTAATGTAGCCCAGCAACATCAAGCCGACTTAATGATCGCTGGCGGCCGTAACATGTATACCGCCTTAAAAGCGCGTTTGCCATTTCTCGATATTAACCAAGAGCGAGAACACGCCTATGCCGGTTATCAAGGCATGCTCACCTTTGCTAAAGAACTTTGCCGCACCTTAGACAGCGCGATTTGGCCGCTAGTGACAAGTGATGCCCCATGGACCAGCGCTGCGCCAACTAAGGAGAAGTAGCATGACAAAGAAAGTTACGATCAAGCGTACCGCTCTGGTAGAGCAACCCTTAAAAACCAGCGCTGCTACTGGCGCTACTTTAGCGTGCATGGGCTTAGATAACTCAATTCCTTTAATGCACGGCTCGCAGGGTTGTGGGGCTTTTGCCAAAGTTTATTTAATTCAGCATTATCGCGAGCCAATCCCGCTGCAGAATACTGCCATTGATCATATAGCAGCAGTAATGGGCGGAGACGACAATCTATCAAGCGCGCTTAAGCTACTGTGTGAAAAACACCAAGCCAGCCTAATTATAGTGATGACTACCGGCCTAACCGAAATGCAAGGCTGCGATGTTGCAAGAGTGGTGCGAGAGTTCAAAGTGCAAAATCCGCAGTTTGCAACAAGTCATATAGTCAGTGTTACCACGCCAGACTTTAGTGGGTCTATGCAAAGCGGTTTTGCCAGTACTATTGAAGCCTGTGTTCAACAGTTGTTAGTGGATAAACAGCTAAGTGTGCCAAAACCTAGCGAGCAGATTCAACAGCTAAACGTGTTTGCATCCTGTGCTTTAACCAGCGCAGATTTGGAGTTGATCACCCGCTATTGCGAGGCATTTGGTTTCAATGTTGTGTTGTTGCCCAACCTAAGTGATTCCTTAGACGGACATTTAGCAGAAGAGGACTTTTCGGTTACCTCTACCGGAGGAACCAGCCTAAGCAAGTTAGCAAGCAGCGTTTACAGTACTGCTAGCTTGGTATTTGGTGACTCTATGCTGCCAGCAGCAAGCCTACTTGAGAAACATTTCAATATTCCTAGTGTTGCTATGGGCACCGGTATGGGCATGCAGCAAAGCGACTTATTGGTGATGAAGCTGGCTGAACTTTCTAATAAACCGGTTCCGCAGTGGATTACACGGCAAAGAAAAAGGCTTCAAGATGCCTTACTCGACTGTCATTTTCTATTATCGGACGCTAAGGCCGCGCTTGCCTTGGAGCCAGACGCCGCTGCTGGTTATTGCACGCTTTTGGCTGAAGTAGGAGTGAGTGCAGAGCTAGTAGTCACCACGCTTAATACACCTAATTTAGACCAACTGGCTGCCCAAAATGTGGTAGTAGGGGACTTATCCGATCTAGCTGGCGTAGTGGATGACTGTGAGTTAGTGGTTGGTAATACTCATTGCGCCAATACGTGTGAGCCCAGCACACCAGTATTGCGAGCGGGTTTTCCGTGTCACGATCGATTCGGCAACAGCGACATCTTACAGGTGGGTTATGAAGGTGCTCGGCAACGGCTGTTTGCCATGGCTAACTTGCTAAAAGCTAATCATCAAGATGAAGTGCCGGCGCATAAAAGCGCTTATCGCTTTGAACCCGCTAGTTGTACTTCACTGCCATTAGATAGCTAGGGGCCAAATATGAATGCTATGCAAAGACAATTACGCATTATTGAGGATGGCCAACAACGAGAGCATGTGTTCAAAGTGGCCTTCGCTAGCGAAAGTAAACATTGTGTCGATCAGCATTTTGGTAGTGCCCACACCTTTTTAGTTTATGGCTTTGGCGAGCAGCATATTCAGTTGCTAGAAGCACTGCAGTTTGAGCAAGCTAAACCAGGCCACGACAAAGGCCGTTTGCAGCAACGAATCAACGCGCTAGCCGGTTGCGCAGCAGTGTTTAGCAATGCTTGTGGCCATAGTGCTAACCAACTGCTTAAGCAGCACGGTATATGCAGCCTAATGGTAGATAGCGACACCGAGCTGAGTGTATTGCTAGGAGACATACATTTACAGTTTGTTCACCAACCTCTGCCTTGGATGTATCCCCAGGCCTTAGATGCTTTAGAAAAAGAGCAGCGCTTAAATGAATTACTCGACGAGCCCTGGTAGGGCCCTCATCAACTTTTAAAATAAGGAAATTATCATGAGTGATGAAAAATACATGGGTTTAACCCGTGATGGAACGTCTTGGGAGCCGCAGTTTGTAACGGCGCTTGATCAAGATGCCTGTATTGGTTGTGGACGTTGCTACAAAGTGTGCCCACGCGACGTGTTTGACTTAGTTGAACGCGAAATAGATGAAGACGATGAAGCATATGATGACTACGAAGATGATGTAGTGATGGTGATGGAGCTAGCCAATGCCGGTGATTGTATTGGCTGCGCTGCATGTTCTACGGTTTGTGCCAAAAACTGTCACACCCACACTCCAGCAAGTGCCTTGGTTTAGGAGGCATTGTAGATGGCGCAAATAACAATGCAGGTTATTAGTGTCGACAATGGCAAGGTAGTGTTACAAGGCCAGCGTGCTAGTGCTTGCGCATCATGCGCCAGCAAGAGTACTTGCTTATCCGTTAGTGAAGAACAATCCGGTATGTTAAATGCCGAGTTCACCAGCACTGGCGACTTAGAGCTTGGCCAAAACATTAAGCTAAACTGCCAAGATAGCTTTTTACTCAAGGCTATCTTGGCAGTGCTTATGCCCGCGTTGTTAGGGTTAATTGGTTTTGCCTTGTTAGCTAATTACTTCTTTACTTCTAGCTTCCCAGAATCCATTGAGTATATAAACCTAGCGGCATCCCTATGTGGTTTTGCTTTAGGACTAATGCTTAGCCGACACTTAGCAAAACCTTTAATTAGCCAGCTAAATCAGCAACTGTCTTTTAAGTTATTGACAGAGCCTGAAAAGATTAATGCTCGTATCTTGAGACACTAATGTTAGCTTTAGTTAACTTTTCCCAATTTCAAACTTACTCGTCAAGCTACTTCAGCTTAACCAAGGTACTTTATTTTTTTGTTGTTTGTGACCATTTGCTCGCCATCAATTGTAGTCACTTGACGACAGCAATGAATGAATTTTAATCTATTAGAAACAAAGACAATGCTGGCTGCTTGGTCAAGCGCTTATCTATAAACCTAAAGGTTTGACGATGAATGGATACGATGAGTAATAGTCAGAATACGAATATCCCCTTGGTGTTACGTGAAAATGTAGAGTTTTTTGCATCAATGTTCAAAGAGATTGACCATAAAACTTATGACTTGATACGTGCAGCAATGATACCTAGTGATATTCATAGCGACGCAGATTATGAGTACTTACCAGAAACCTGTTTAAAGAATGTCTTAGAGATATTGGCACAACATTTAGCCAATGACCGGCTTGGTTGGCTATTTATTCGTTCTTGCAAAGAAACGTTTGTTCCTCGAATGCTGGCAACTATTCCCCAAACTGGCACAATCAAATACGCACTAGAACAGTTTTGTGAAGCCTTAAAGCATCAATCTACCGATGCAAATCTTTATCTCGAACAAGCGGGCAATACTTGGTGGTTGGTGCGAGAAAAACGAGGCGTCAATGAAAGCTGGTTTAAGTATGCAGAGATGTTTTCAGTTATTTGTATGGCGGAGTTGTTAAGAGCCCTAAGTGATGAGCAGTGGAGCCCAATGCAAATTGGCATACAAAGTTACAGTATTGAAGACTTTGCCAAACTACCTTCACTAGAACATGCTCAATTCTTTACGAAAAGGCCTGTAACGGCGTTAGAAATACCAGAAAAAATCCTTTTCTCACCAGCGATATTCAAACCTCAATTTCTAAAGAGCGCTTCCGATACGAACCTTAAAGCGATAGAGGCGCTAAGTTTTAGAGAGCAATTTATCTTTGCTATAAAACCTTATTTGTCGATGGGAAAACTGCCAATTAAGCTCGCCGCCGACATTTTGCGTTTAAATGTAAGAACTTTGCAGCGTAGGCTTAAAGCAGAAAACATTGTATATAAACAATTTATTGAAGAGTTAGTTTTTGAACAGGTGGAAAAACACCTGCAACATAACAACGAATCTATTACCCAACTGGCAAACCGTTTTGGATATTCAGATACCGCTCATTTCACACGTTCATTCAAGCGTATTTACAAACAATCTCCATCTACTTATCGCAAACAATTCAGCAACAAAAACTAGCTTAGGGCAGTGTCATCAAATGGCTATTGAGTAAGCGCTTTTATGTGCTAACTTGTTAATAGAGTTAATTTAGCCGGCACATTCTAGCAACCTATTGGTTACATCATCATTAGGCTATGCTTAATTTCAGCCCTGATACTTAGCCTAGTTATAAGAGCATGTTTGCCAAATCTCTAGAGATATCTTTTAAAAGACTAAGTTGCGCAGATTGGTTTGTTAGCTAAAAAACTCAATCACTCGTTAGGTTTCAACTATCGAAAGGATTCGGTTGAATGAAAACAATGTTTAATTTTAAGCAAGTACCTGCTGTGTGTATCGCTGTTTTCTGCGGCGGTATTACAGGGCCTTCTATGGCGGCAAATTTTGAAAGTCCAGATTCTGTAGAAAACACCATTGCTCAACAAAAAAATCAGCAACTAGGTTGGCGTGAAAAACTAGCTAAGGATGGATTTACCTTTGGAGCCGACTATTTTGCTCTTGGCCTAGCTTCCGGCGATGGTGCTAACGGTAATTCTGTAAATGCAGCTTCTGGTGTCGCTAGGCTTTATGGTGCGTGGAATCTAGTTAATCAAAACGCCAGTAATAGTGGCAGCCTAGTTTGGAAAATAGAGCATCGTCATGCGTATGGCGATAGCTCTCCAAAAAACTTCGCGTTTATTGACAATTTTTCAGGTAAAGACGGCCTTGGTTATGCTGGTCTTATTGCACCTGCTTTTAGCGACCAAGGCTTTCGAGTGACCGATTTAAACTGGAAGCAAAAGATAAACGGCGGTAAAGGTACCGTGATTATTGGCTGGCAAGATGTCACTAATTATGTCGATGTATATGCACTGGCGAGTCCTTGGTCAGGTTTTACTAACTTGGCATTTTCAACAGGGTCGGGGGTAATGGGCTTACCCGATGACGGTATTTTGGCTTTATCTGCTGGCCATATGCTGGGCGAAAACTTCTATGCTGTAGCTGGTATTGCTGACGCTAATGGAAAATCTGACGACTTACTTGATGGGTTTAATAGTGCATTTGGCAGTGATGCTGCTTACTTCTCAACCCTAGAACTAGGTTGGACGGCTTCACAAGAGCAAATCTACACTGACAATATCCATTTTACTTTATGGAATTTTGGAGAGGGCACTCGGCACAACTTAAACTACCCAGCCCCCGGTTATACCGATGGTGGCAAGGGGATTAACTTTTCCTGGAGCCAGTTTGTAAGCCCTCAGCTAATGCCCTTTGTTCGTGGTGGCGTATCTGAAGGGCAAGTCGCTCTTTATGATAAGTCGTTAAGTGCTGGTTTTGGGTATTTTGGTTTAGGCGCTGCAAAAAACAATTTGGGTTTTGCGATTAATTGGTCAGAGATTAATGAAGAAATTTTGAGACCTATAGCAAACACCGAAGAGCAGTGGACAACTGAGCTTTATTACAACATGCAATTTGGCGACTACTTACAAGTCACCCCTGATATTCAATTTATTAGAGACCCAGCATTTTCTAATCAAAGCAATGCTTTGGTTTTTGGCATTCGAGCTCGAGTATTTATTTAGATAAGTGTGTTTAACCTGGAACACGATGACTACGTTTAAGTTAAGAACAAACCCAAACTGTAAGGATACTGACATGAAGAAGACCTTAATCGCGTCATCACTAGCACTGATGACGTGTTTTGCCTATGCAGCAGAAGACACCCAACTCCCACAAACTTTGTTTGAGAATGTCGATATTTTTAATGGCACTGAAGACAAGTTATATGAAGATCATTTTGTTTTGGTGGAGGGCAATAAAATCACCTCTATTTCAGCTAAAGTGATTTCTGTTCGTGATGACGCTTTAGTTATTGACGGCAAAGGTAAAACTTTAACCCCAGGCTTTATTGAAAACCATGCTCACTTAATGCTGATGGGCCCAACTTTGCCGGCAATGGAGTCAAACACTACGTGGGAAGACTTTGCAATACACGGTACTCGTATGGCGGAAATGTATTTAATGCAAGGTTTTACAACGGTTCGTGATGCCGGTGGAGCTAATGGTGGTTTAAGAAGGGCTATTGATGCTGGAGAAATTGTTGGGCCTCGCTTCTACCCTTCAGGCGCTTTTTTAGGAACACGTGGTGGCCATGCTGACTTTGCAAGCTTTACAGCACCTGTTGGTACCGAAAGTAATTTCAGTCGACTAAATCTGGCGCAAGAAGTCGACAGTGTTGCTGAAGTGAAAAAGTATGCTCGTAACAACTTCCGTATGGGAGCCACTCAGTTGAAATACATGCAATCTGGTGGTGTTGTTTCAGCCTTTGACCCATGGCAACTATTGGCAGGGTCTCCCGAAGAAGTGGGTGCGGCAGTGCAAGTGGCAGAAACTTACGGCAGCTATGTTATGGCGCACTCATATAGAAGAGAAGCTATTATTGCAGCGCTTAATTCTGGGGTTAAATCCATTGAACATGGCTTTATGTTTGATTGTGAAATATCAGAGTTAATGGAAGAAAAGGGCGCTTACATCACCACAAACCTTACGGCCTTTGATCCAAACTTGTTGGAGATCCCAGCGGTTAAAAATGTTGCGTCTAGCTTAGCTAAAGCCAAATCAGCATCTGCAGCCTTTAAAGACTATATCCCCAATATGAAGGAATGCCCGGCTCCCCGTGGTTTTCAAACAGACTGCGTAGGCTCTGTGGATGCTTGTAACATTCAAATTGCTTATGAAAAGAAACTCAATAACGATTTCTTTGGTCCTTTTGAGTCACTAAAAACATTAACGTCGGTTGGCGGTGAAATTGCCAAATTGTCTGGTGACTTCATGAACCCTTACCCAGATGCAAAACTAGGTGTGATTGAGAAAGGAGCTTATGCAGATATTTTACTTCTTGATGGTAATCCTTTTGAAGATTTCTCGGTTGTAGGTACTGGTGACCAATGGTTTGGTGCAGAAAAGCGACCAGACTCACCAGAAACAATACAGCTTATTATGAAAGACGGTGTTATCTACAAAAACAGCCTTTAGTTAGCCAGATTGCTTCATTGGCTTTAATGAGTCAATGAAGCTTCTTCCCAAGATTTTAGTACCCACTCATAAGAGAACCTAAACCTTGAAGAGTTTGATAGTGCTTATTGTATCCCTTGTTTCATTTTATAGTTTTTCTGCTGAGCTAATACAGTTGGACTGGAAAGATTTGAAACCTGAATCCACACATCCACAAATTTCTTTGCCTGAGCTTAGCTACGACCAAAGATCTGCCTTACAGGAAGTATTTACACTCAGTCAATATGATGATGCTCAAACTGCTGAGAAACTCGCGGTGCTTAAAAAGGCGTTGAAAGCAGAAGGCTTAGATGCTGATGAGCTACTGATGCTTCGTGAAAAATACATTGAAGGCCAAAGGTTAGCGGCTGAAACAATTATTACTGATTTCGATGGAGAAAAAGTTCGTATCCCTGGTTTTTTAGTGCCCATTGAGTTTTCAGCTCCTTTAGTGGCAACTGAATTTTTACTGGTTCCCTATGCAGGAGCATGTATCCATATGCCACCTCCTCCTGCGAACCAAATAGTGCAGGTTTCCTATCCTGATGGATACGAAGTAGAAACGGTGCAATATCCTGTGTGGGTTGAAGGAGTTATTTCTTCAAAGCTAACAACGGATAATGTTTATCTCGTAGATGGTGAAACAAATGTAACAATGGGCTATTCAATGAACGCCTCTTCAGTCGTTAACTATCATTAACGGGTGAAACCACATTCTTTTGGAGTGCTAATCAAAGAGTCTCATGTTGACTCTGTTTTCTTTGCCTTTCATAGTTACTTTTAAGGTCTCGAATAAATACTAACTACCTGCTAACAAACGACAAAGCTCTGTAGTGAAGCTCACAATTTCTAACTAAATGTGATTTAACTCACACTGCGAAGTTTGTCGTACTGCACTAAAACCCCGTTATTACAAACACTTACGTGTTTATCGCCCTAGGTATCCCACTTGCAACACTCTACATAGGTGCTAACCCCTTGTTGATGAGTTTGCTGCCAATGAGCAAGAAACGCTGTGTTCTAGGTTCCCAATGGCTTATCAACACTCAGTTTTAGGCAGCATTTGTCTTTAGCAAGGGGTTATCACCACTACAAATTTATAAAACATTGTGGGGTAGCGTATGTGGAATTATTCAGAAAAAGTTAAACAGCATTTCTTTACACCTAAAAATGCTAAAGCTGTCGACCATGCAAACGCTATTGGCGATGTAGGCTCTATATCTTGCGGTGACGCTCTACGTTTAAGCCTTAAGGTCAATCCTGATAGTGATGTAATAGAAGATGCGGGATTTCAAACCTTTGGTTGTGGCAGCGCTATTGCTTCTTCATCAGCATTAACCGAAATGATCATTGGCCGAACCATCGACCAAGCAATGAGCATTTCTAATCAGGACATTGCCGACTTCTTAGATGGCTTACCACCAGAAAAGATGCATTGTTCGGTAATGGGAATGGAAGCGTTGCATGCGGCTGTGGCGCAATACCGCGGTGAAGAAGTCGCCGAAGAGCATGAAGAAGGCGAGTTAATTTGTAAGTGCTTTGCTATCGACGATGCCTTGATCAAGCGAGTAGTTGCGCAAAACAAGCTAGAAACCTTAGATGATGTTATTAACTACACCAAGGCCGGCGGTGCTTGTGCAGCTTGTCACGAGAAAATCGAGTGGGTACTTGAAGAATGCTTAGGCGCTCCCTTAGCTGAGCCAGAACCAGTTAAAGCCAATCCAACAGGCGCAACCAGCATTGTGGCGCGCATTCGAATTATTGAACAAACCCTAGAGCAGGTTAGACCTCAACTACAAGCCGATGGCGGAGATATTCAGCTGTCGGATGTAGACGATGACATGGTGTTTGTATCACTCACTGGTGCCTGTTCTGGCTGTGGTTTATCAGCGGGTACGCTGGCGATGATCGAGCAAAAGATCAGCCAAGCACTTGGCGAAACCATTACTGTTTATCCCGTTGGCGCAGCTAGCTTAGCGTAAGGAGCTTTAGCATGAGTACTTTAACCACCTTAACAAATCACACTGAGTTAGCTTATTTAGATAACAACGCCACCACCCAAGTGGACCAAGCGGTGTTGCAAGAGATGTTGCCTTTTCTTAGTGAGTTTTATGGTAACCCTTCGTCAATTCACCGTTTTGGTAGTCAAGTTGGCCAAGCCATCGAGAAAGCCAGAGAGCAGGTGCAAAAACTAATTGGTGCTAGCCATGCCAGTGAAGTCATCTTCACGTCGTGCGCAACCGAAGCCAGTGCTACGGCTATCCTTTCGGCAGTAGAGGCTTTCCCAAGCCGTAAAGAAATAGTTACCTCGGTAATTGAACATCCAGCCACCTTACAACTTTGCCAAATGCTAGAGCGCAAAGGCTACACCATTCATTGGATAGGCGTAGACCAACGCGGCCGTTTAGACATGGAAGCTTACAAGGCAGCATTAAGTGATAATGTCGCTATTGCCAGTTTTATGTGGGCCAACAATGAAACCGGAAGCCTATTTCCTATCCGTGGAATGGCGGAGTTAGCCAAGCAACATGGCATTGTATTTCATACTGATGCGGTGCAAGTGGCGGGTAAGTTGCCAATCCAGGTTGCAGACAGTGGCATAGATTTATTGTCTATTTCTGGTCACAAGTTCCACGCGCCAAAAGGCATTGGCGCTTTGTATTTACGCCGCGGCGCTAAGTTTAGGCCTTTATTGCGCGGAGGTCACCAAGAACGAGGTCGCCGAGCAGGTACCGAAAACAGTAGCGGCATTGTAGGTTTAGGCAAAGCTGCCGAGTTGGCAATGCAATCGATAGAGCAAGATTCAGCACGCATTAAACTAATGCGAGATCGCTTAGAAATGGGCTTGTTAGCGAGAGTGCCTAATTGCTTTGTAACCGGCGATCCTAAGCACCGAGTGCCAAATACCAGCAATATTGCTTTTGAATTTGTAGAGGGCGAGTCTATTTTGCTGATGTTAGACCAACAGGGTATTGCGGCGTCTTCGGGTTCGGCATGTACCTCGGGGTCACTTGAGCCATCACATGTAATGCGCGCAATGGATATTCCCTACACCGCAGCTCATGGCGCGATTCGTTTTTCATTGTCGCGCTTTACCACTGAAGCCATGGTTGATCAGGTACTTGCAGTGCTGCCGGAGATTGTTGAAAAACTTCGTATGCTGTCTCCTTATTGGGATGCCAGCAGCAATCAACCCGCTAGCGAAAGCTTTAGTCCTGTATACGCCTAGTTGTTGTTAGGGAGGGTATTAGCATGCTGATCATTAATGACACCACACTACGTGATGGCGAACAAACTGCTGGCGTGGCTTTTAATGCCGAAGAAAAGCTAGCGATAGCCTGTAGTTTAGAGCAAGCCGGCATTAGCGAACTAGAAGTAGGCGTGCCTGCCATGGGCGAGGCTGAGCGCGAAGTGATTAAAACACTTTGCAGTGAACTGAGCCTGGCAAAAACCATGGGTTGGAGCCGTCTGCATCAACATGATATCGCTTTGGCTGCTGGTTTAGGTTTAGATTTACTCGACGTGTCGATTCCTGCTTCTAAGCAGCAGCGGGAGTCAAAGCTAAAAGTGACACCTCATCACTTGTTTGCTCAACTAGAAAAGGGCATTAAACAAGCTTTAGACCTTGGATTGTCAGTTTGTGTAGGTATGGAAGATGCCTCACGAGCCAGCCTTGACGAGCTCTACCTAATTGCCGAAAAAGCCCAAAGTTTTGGTGCTAAGCGGGTGCGTTTTGCAGACACGCTTGGCTTGCTTGATCCTTTTGCCTGCGAAGTTTTCATTGGTAGTTTAAAACAGCGCAGCGATTTACAGCTGGAAATGCACGCCCATAACGATTTAGGCATGGCTACTGCCAATACACTTGCCGCAGTTAAAGCTGGAGCAGATTCAGTAAATACTACGGTAACCGGATTAGGTGAGCGGGCAGGCAACGCCGCACTTGAGGAAGTGTTAATGGCGCTAAATGTTACCCAGTTGGCCGGCAACCAAGTTATTCCACCGGTAGATCTAAAAGCGCTTAATCCTATCTGCGAGCTAGTGGCAAAAGCGTCTGGGCGCAAGTTAGGCTTGAGCAAAAGCATTGTAGGTAAACAGGTATTTACCCATGAGTCGGGCATTCATGTAGACGGTTTGCTAAAAGACCCAAACAACTACCAAGCCTTTGCGCCAGAGCTGATTGGCCGTAAGCACAGTGTGGTTCTAGGTAAACACTCTGGTGTGGCTGCGATTAAATCGGTTTATCAAGATTTGGGCATCGCTTTAAATTTTGCCCAGTGTCAGGCCTTGCGCTTAACCCTAAGTGCGTGGGCCGAAGCCAATAAACGCAGCCCTAACGCCAAAGAGCTGTTGGGGTTTTATCGCCATAGCATCAGTCAACATTTAGATGCAGTGTGCATTAGCTAAGGAAAAATATATGCAAGCAAATCCATTAGCTAAACAGAGCGAAGAAGAACTAGATATTAGTGAGCTAGCCAGCGCCGAAGATTTTCTTAATCACTTTGGGGTTAACTACCAAGCTAGTTTGGTTCGAGTTAAGCGAGTGTTGTTTATGCGCCTGCTTAACCAAGTATTAGTAAAGCAAGATTCAAACAGTTTTAGTGACTATCAAGCAGCGGTTAGCAAAGCATATTGTCTTTTAGAAAAAGGCGTTGTGTTGGCACACCAAGTGCCTAACTGTGACGCTTGCGAAGGCTGTGAATAAAGAGGTATAGCAGATGAATTCAGCAAAATTTGGTTACGGATGTAAAGTTCGAGTGGTTGAAAACATTCGAAACGACGGCAGCTTTCCTGGCTGTAAAAAAGGCGCTTTACTAGTGCGACGCGGCGCTACCGGCTATGTACGCCAATCGGGATACTACCTGCAAGATCAGATTGTTTATCAAGTGCAGTTTATTACCCGAGGATTAACCATTGGTTGTAAAGAGCATGAGTTGATTGATGCCGAGCTAGTTTGGCAGCCTAATCGGTTTGAATATGGCGACAAAGCCGAGTTAACCCTTAGTTTGTCTCAGCAGGGTGAAGTGGTCGCCAAAAAAGGCACGGTGGTAGATGTACTAGCAGTGCGTCGCAAAGCTAAAACCAGCCCTTGTTATCGTATTCAATATGGCGAGTTAGATGTAGAAGTGCCAGAGCGTGCACTTACAGCTTTGCAAGAAGAGGAAGCCGCGTATGTTAGATAGCAGCCAAGCCTATATCACCATGAAAACCAGTATTGCTTTATTTGATCTTAATACTGATCAGCTAAGTGAAAATCAGCACGCCGAGTTGCAGCGAGTGGTGTGTAAAACCATTAGCATCCAACAAAAGGTGTTAGCAGCAAAAGAGGCTGAAAAGGTTTATGTTGACGAGCCGCAATTAGATAAAGCCCTGGCACTGATTAAACAAAACTTCGAATCTAACGCAGCCTATGATCAAGCCTTGTTAGCCAACCAACTTTCTGAGTATGGTTTGCGAGAAGCATTGCGAAACGAGCTAAGCAGTGAAGCGGTGTTAGCCTATATAAGCAAAGACGTTCCGGAAGTAACAGACCAGCAGGCATTAGCCTTTTACCAGCGCTATCCAGAGAAGTTTTTACAAGTAGAGCGCCGCGCTGCTCATCATATTCTGCTTACCATTAATGAGCAGTTTAAAGAGAATACCCCGCAGCAAGCAAAGGCTCGAATTAGCGCGCTGGCCAATAAGGTAAACAGTAGCAATTTTGAAAAGCTGGCCGAGCGACATTCAGAGTGCCCGACTGCTGTGAATGGAGGTTATTTAGGCCTTGTGGCTAAGCAACAGCTATTGCCAGAGCTAGACGAAGTATTGTTTAAGATGCCAAGCGAAAGCTTTAGCCCACCCATTTATACAGGTATGGGCTATCACTTGTTGTGGTGTAAACAGCATCAAGCCGAGCACAAAGTAAGTTTCGACGATGCCAAAATAAAAATTCAGCAGTCTTTGTATCAGCAGGCACAAAAGCAGCAACAAAGATTATGGCTGAGCCGAACCTGTAAAGGTGAAAATTTAAACTAACGCTGTCTATACATTTTGCTTTCGCCACTAATAACTAAAACAATAATAGTGTTTTGGCTATAGCTTGAAATTAGTAGATTGTACTGGTTTGGCTTGCGCTCACTTCCTAAAAGTGTTGTCTGTGCTTGGTTACTCTATTGGAGGTAGTATAAGTTTCGACGCTTTACACGTTGCGCTTACTTATTGGTCACTATCTACTTACATAAATAACAAAAACTGAAATCTAAAGTTAACTCAAATGTAACAAATGACATTTAGCTTAATCCGCACAACAAAAGAGAGTACTCAACTAGGATATAGCAAAATGAGCAAGGAAATATTTAACCCAACTCGCTTCAATAAAAGTAACAACCCTACCTTTAATGAAGTATTAGACGTACGCATGTCTCGCCGTAAAATTCTTAAAGGAGGTCTTGGCCTAGGTGCTATGGCTACCTTTGGTGCCTTTGGTTTAGCTGGCTGTAACTCTTCTAGCAGCACTAATACTGGCGGCGCTGCAGCCCCTAGTGCAAGCTTAAACTTTAACTCTATTGCTGGTTCTAAACTTGACGCAGTAAGCGTTCCAGAAGGTTACACCGCTCAGGTACTAGCTCCGTGGGGCCAACCTATTAATGCTGTTGCATCAGCTTGGAAAGACGACGGCACTAACGATGCCGTAGACCAAAACAATGCCATGGGTATGCATCATGACGGTTTACATTTCTTCCCACTAAACGATGCCGGTACCGATGGCTTACTAGCGGTAAACCACGAGTACATCGACCAAAATGCCTTACACCAAAACGGTAGCGACCGAGATAACGCCGGTATTCGCAGCAGCGTAGACCAAGTACGTAAAGAAATTGCCGCACACGGTGTAAGTGTGATTCGCATTCAGTTGCAAGAAGACGGTCAGTGGATGATGGTTGAAAGCGACCCACTAAACCGCCGTTACACTGGCGCAACGGTTATGGACATTTCTGGCCCATTGGCTAACTCAAGCCTATTGGTTACGCCGTTCTCACCAGATGGAAGCCAAGCCCGCGGTACCTTAAACAACTGTGGTAATGGTTACACGCCTTGGGGCACTTACTTAACCTGTGAAGAAAACTGGCCGGGTTACTTTATCAACCTAGGCACCACCACCGAAGAGCAAGACCGCATTGGTTTAGATACCTCGGGTACTGCGCGTTATGGGTGGGAAACGTTGGCTGGTCATGCCGACGAGCGTGTAGACGAATTCTCTCGCTTCAACGTTACCCCAAGTGGTGCTAGCGCCATGGACGATTACCGTAACGAAGCAAACGGTCACGGTTACATTGTAGAAATTGACCCATACACGGCAAACTCTCGCGCAGTTAAACGTACCGCTTTAGGCCGTTTCCGCCATGAAGGTTGTACCTTTGGTACCCTAGAAGTAGGTAAGCCAATTGTATTTTATTCTGGCCACGATTCGCGCTTTGAATACATGTACAAATTTGTATCTACCGCAGTGTGGGAAGCAGCAGACGCAGAAGCAAGCGACCGTTTAGCCATGGGCGACAAGTACATGGACGAAGGTACTTTGTATGTTGCTAAGTTTGACGCCGAAGGCGTTGGCCACTGGTTACCACTAACCCTAGAAGCTGCTGCAGCTGAAGGTGGCACATTAGGTGACCACTTCTATTCTTTAGAAGCCATTATTCTAAATACCGCTGGCGCCGCTGACTTAGCAGGTGCTACGCCAATGGATCGCCCAGAATGGTGTGCAGTAGACCCAATCACTGGTTCGGTTTACTTAACCCTAACCAACAATACTCGCCGCGACGAAACTACTGGTACAAACCCAGCTAACCCACGTTTAAACAACAAGTTTGGCCACGTAATTCGTTGGGATGAAGGCGAAGCCGCAACCGACTTTAGCTGGGACATCTTTGTATTTGGTTCACCAGCAGATGGTGACGAAGCCACTAACTTATCTGGCCTAAGTGAGTTTAACCAGTTTGCTAGCCCAGATGGCCTAGCCTTTGATAAGCGAGGAATTATGTGGATTCAAACCGATAACGGCGCCGAAGAAGTAACTAACTACACCAATGACCAAATGTTGGCAGTAGTTCCTTCTACCATTAACGACGCAGACGGTAACGCCGATACCATTAACAGCGAGAACCAAGGCGAATTACGTCGCTTCTTCGTTGGCCCTAATGGTTGTGAAGTTACTGGCTTTACCATAAGCCCAGATTACACCACCATGTTTGTGTGTATTCAGCACCCTGGTAACTGGCCATACAGCAACAATGCTGCAGAAGAAACGCCGGTAGGCATGGATCTTCGTCCTCGTGCATCGGTTGTTGCTATTCGCAAAGCCGATGGTGGCGAGCTAGGTGTGTAGTTCAAACTAGCAACCTTAATAAACAGGCTCATTTGGGCCTGTTTTAGTGACTTGTTTAAGGAAAAAGAAATGGCTGGAATTAGTGTATGGCAACTAGCAATTATTGCAGTAATTGTTGCCCTGTTGTTTGGAACTAAGCGTTTACGCGGCTTAGGTGGCGATTTAGGTTCTACCATTAAGGGCTTTAAGCAAGCCATGAGTGACGAGAATGCATCGCAAAATGTTAGCAGCTCAGTAACTGCAGAGCAGGGCGACAGCAACAAACAACTTGGTAGCTAACTATGTTTGACGTTGGCTCTTTAGAGCTTGTGCTTATTGCTGTTCTAGGCCTAATTATTTTAGGCCCGCAACGACTGCCTAATGCATTACGCACCGGATTCGCCTGGTACAACAAAGCAAAAACAACGGTGGGCGATGTTTCAAGTAAAATTGAAAAAGAACTAGAGTTAAGCGATGTAAAAGAAACGCTTAACCAACAAGTAAAAGTACCCACCAAAATATCCTCTGCACCCTTAGTGAACAAAGACACTAGCAAGTAAGCTCAGCTAAGCTTTTACTAAACCCCACTAAGGCATTAAGCTAAGCAGCTGCCGTTTTCATCTAGCTAAAGCGGCACTTAATTTATATGAGCCTATAAATGCTGCTTAAGGAAACCCAGTGGAAACTGACATTTTGTCTAGCTTAGCCTTACACCTTACTATTATTTTGTGCGCTGTTGCCTTGGTAGTGTGGGGCAAGGTACTAAGAGACTGCAAAAGCTCTGCTGGTAATTCAGCATCCAGTAACGATACCTCTACCGGTACTACGCTCATTGTGTGTGGTGGTTTAATGGCAATAACCCAAGTGTTTAAATTACTTGAACTGTTTGCTTAAACACTGCAGCAAGCTTACTGCTATAACAAAGACTACATCTTAGATTAGGGAACGCTATGGCCATTACCGGCGAATGTTTTTGTGGTGCTATAAAATACCAAGTAGATGGTGAGTTACACGATGCACGCTCTTGCCATTGTTCCCGCTGCCGCAAGGCGTTTAGCGCCCAAGCCTCTGCTTATGCCTTAGTTAAACCGGGTGAGTTTTCTTGGTTAGCTGGCGAAAGTTTGCTTACTTCTTACATCGGAGAACAAGGCTTTGGTTTACAGTTTTGCAGTAAGTGTGGTTCAACCTTGGTAGGGGTATATCAAGAAGAAGTTCATGGTGTCACCTTGGGCTGCTTGAACGGAGACCCCAATATAAAGTTAAGTCGCCATATTTATGTAGATTCAAAAGCCAGCTGGGAACTGATTGCCGACGGCGTTCCACAGTTCAAGAAACAAGCCCCTTAGACCTTATCCTTAACGCTCATAGTTTTCCCCTCACAAAACCAGCTAGATTCGCAAAACTAGAAACAAAAGAAAAACGATAAGTCTTTATTTTTATACAGTGGTATTTGTTTTCCACGAAATTTGCCAATAAATTAATCCTAACTGTGCGCGTTTAGGCTTGAGCTGAAAAAATACAAGCGTAGTATCAATCACTTAGCTTAGTGTTAATTTAGATAATAGGTTTATTAACTGTGCATGCGCGTTTTGCCCAAAAGTGTATTGAACCTTTTTCCTATTTATTCATTAAATTCAGATATTTAGTTGTGCGCGTTTTTACTGGTCTAATGTAGTAAACGCGCATGCGCACTATACAAATGTTAAACGTCCTAAGGAGTTAGAGTGGCGATAAGCAAAAGTGAACATACATTAGAGTTAGTCCAAGATCTCTTGGATGATCTTGAGCTAGGTCGCTCCTCTGGTGAGAGCTTAATCCTTAAAGCATCACGCCTTGCTCGAATTGTTGGGGCTGAAGAAATTAAAGAATGGCTAAGATTCGAGCTAGGTGGATTTAAAAGTAATAATGATACGTCCTTAAAGTACATGGGGCTTACTGGCCGTTGGACTAAGCGGGAGGATAATAAGGGGTATTGGGTTCCACTCGCACAAATCGAAGCGCTCATTGAGGCTGAAAAGTCCAAGTTAGCAGTGATGCGAATTCCTGACTCTTCAGGTGATTATAACCATGCTGCTTCAGTGGCGACACGGGCAATGAATGACGCCTCGTCAAATATTTCCAAATTCAGCGGGATAAGAAGCAAGGTAATGGCTCGCTTACACCTCTTTGTTACGGATGTTTACTACGAGAAGGTGTTTGACCATCTATCAGAATCCATTTTCGAAAGTTACAAAAGAGATGTTGATAATCTAATTTCTGAAAACTGTGGTGATGTAATTGACCAGATCCCATCCGCGATGGAGCGGTTAGGATCAGGGGATTCCGAAGCCATTAGTCACGCTTTAACCACTTGCCGAAGAATCATTGAATCATTTGCTGATTCAATTTTCCCTTCTACGGATGAAACTATTGAGATTGGAGGGAACGAATTAAAACTAGATGCAGGTAAGCACCAAAATAGAATTAATGCTTATATACACAACAATTGTGGCAGCAAATCAAGGAAGCAGCGTTTTAGGCAGAATCTTTCAAACTTATTCGATAGGGTTTCGACTGGTGTACATAAAGATGTTTCAGCTGAAGAAGCAAAGGCGTTATTCTTGAATACATACCTTTTTCTAGGTGAAGTTCTGCACCTCAGAAAAGACGTTTAACAAGGCGCTGTTGTCTGACTGTTTTTCCGCTGCGCTCCAAAACAGCCGCAAAGCGCGGCGTTATAACTCTAAAAGGTAATAGAAGAGGTTATGGATTACAGGAAGGGATTGGACGCCATCGTACAGGCTCGAAGGGATGCTTTTAAACTATCACCTGCCATAGTTTTTTGTTTGGCTGCAGGAGTTATTGCTGGAAATTACGTTTCGTTCTTAGCCCCGATTTTTGGAATTGCTGCTTTTGGCATTTTCTATAGGCGCTTGTGGCTAGCTGCCAAAATTAACTGTCCGAGATGTAGTGAGCCATTCGGAACTGATTCAAAAGTTGTTTTTGGTGTTGGTACACATTGTTGTCAGAACTGTAGCTTAAGTATTCATCATGACAAATAACAATGCAAAACAAGAAACAGCGCAGCTTTCGGCTGCTTGGACTCGCTACGCTCATTTTTGTTTGCGTCGTTAAATGTATAGGAATATTCCCAATTTATTCGCTGTAACCTTTATTTTGTATACTGCGACAAGTGCTCAAGGCCAAAGTATGACTAATAGTAACGATTGGAAGTTAAAGCTTCGCTATGGGAAAGAAACAACTCTTTATACTCATTACACGGTTTTAGCTGAGGGGGTCTGTGGTGAAATTAAAGAGGGGTTTTCTTGCCCTAAAGGTAACGCGATTATGGGTATAAAAGTTTGGGCAACTGATATAGATGAATCCTCTGATATGGTTATTAGTATTGGCAACCAAATTGGTTTCGAAGTTACTGGTGAAATACAGATCTATTCAACCGAGCCAGAAGAACCGCCTAGAGAAAATCCACATGGCTATGACATTCAGTTCACGCCATTTGATTAGCCTTAACACATTTCACAAGGAATTTTAACGAAACAAAAAAAACAGTAGGTTACCTTTGGCTACACCATAAAACCCACCATTTTTGTCCGCTTAATGCGGCGTTAAATATCACAATAATGTATAGCTTCGAAGATATAAAAGAACGATCAGAATCAGAAAGTGAGCTTGTAGTTAGCTACGCCGATGCTATGGACTTACTTTTGCTTTTCGAACAAAGTGATACTCAAGTTCTTGGGTGGGACGGTTGGCTCAAATACGAAAATGGTAAGCTAGGTAGCTCTCAAAAATATCAAGGTACAGTTGATCTGTCTGATTTGCCAAACTCATCGGCAATAGCGCTTGTAAAAAGTACTATCATGCGGGCGCATACTGAGTGGGGAGAAGAACCGGAGGTTAATGGTGCAAGTTTACTATTTTGCATCACGACCGGCACTTAACAAGCAAAGCCAACATCGCCCTATAGGCTGAACGTACTAATGCGCTTTGATGTTTTGCGTGCTAGCTTGCCATTTGGGAAAGTCGAATTACAAGGATGTAAAATGCTTCAGAGAATTCAATCTAAAATTTCAGGAAAGCTAGTATTGGCGTTATTTTTTGCCGCTAATTTGGTATACCTGACAATGCTATTTTATAGCATCCCCATGCTCCTTAAGTATTCCGGTGGACTACCAATATTTGATATGTCTCCATTAGGATATAGATACCAAGAAGCGATGGCATTGTTAAAGGCACTAGGTGAGGAAGGCCGTAACGCCTATGCGTCTATACAATTATCACTGGATATACTTTATCCGCTGTTGTTTGCGCTTTGTTACTTCGCATTGCTTCAGTGGCTAATTCGCCTAGGTGAATTAAGTAATCGTTTTTGCTTGTATCTATCAATTATCCCCATTTTTGTATGTGTGTTTGACTACGCAGAAAACATTTGCATCTGGTTGATGATTCAGGCTTTTCCAACTATTTCCGAAAATCTAGTGCTTACTAGTAGCACTTTTACATTGTTAAAAAGTGTATCAACAATGATTTACTTTATCGGGTTGATATTGGTAGTTGTTTTTCTGATAAGTCGTCGGATAATTCGACTAGTGGTGGCGAAAGCAAGCTAACAAAACATCAAATCCTCTGCTCAAATGCTTGTCATTTTTTCTTGGTAAAGTCTGTGCCAAGCTTTCGTGCAGGTTTGTTAAGCAAGATGCGTTAACTAGAGGTGGTAAATTATATGGCAAGATTAATTTTGGTTTGTGGTCCTACTGGAGTGGGTAAAACAACGTACTCGCTGTCTCTAGCTAAAGAAATAGCAGCAATAAAATTTTCTATTGATCCATGGATGCAAACGCTATTTTCAAAAGACATGACCAGCCTAGATTTCGAATGGATGATGGAAAGAGTGAATAGGTGCTCAGAACAAATTTGGGAAGTGAGTCAACAGATTTTAGCAGTTAATGGAAACGTGATTTTGGATCTTGGTTTCACTACCAAGGACCAAAGGGATGTTTTTGCTAATCGTGCTAGAGAAATTGGTTTAGACCCAGAAATTCACTATTTGAACGCTTCTACAGATATACGTAAGCAGCGTGTTAATAAACGAAATACAGAAAAAGATCCAAGTGTTTATGCTTTCGAAGTGACAGACATGATGTTTAACTTTATGGAGCCAAGATTTGAGGTTCCTGATCAAGATGAACTCAAAAATGGTCGTACAATCAATGCATAGTAATCGGGCGAACTAAGGGCGCGTACTAGTTTGCAAGGTGTTATGCAGTAGCAGAGAGATATAAGTGGCATTAGAAATTTTCACAAACAAATGGACTTGGGCCGCTATAAGTAGCGCTGCGCTAATAGTTGCAGCTTTTCTACTTTATTTCGCCAGCTTTGGGCCAGTAACAGCTCAAGAAGCTAGAGACAACAAGGCCATCAAGGATTTTGGTCTATGCCTTACCGTTAGAGTGTTTTCTAAGAACTTGAGAGCGTGTGATCGTTTCTATTTAGAATATTTGCCAAACAAAACAGACCCCATCTTTAAGGAAGAAATTGTTGATGTGGAGAAGCTTGAACCACAACAGATAGTCGCTACTTATAGGGATGTGAATCGGCTGTTAGTGGACCACGGTTTAGAGCCATACCCAGAGCTCAACTAATTGTCCCATGGCCAACTAGTCGATTACATTCGATAACAATGTTTAAAGTAGAACAAATAGCGGCGGGCTGTTACTCATTTACCACCACCTTTAGTCAACCATTTTCTCTTAGATAGCCCTTAGGCTTATATGGATAGCGGACAGAATGAATCTAACAAATAAAGATGTTTTGCTTACAGTTTTTGCGACAGTTTGTGGCTTGAGCTTAGCGTTCTCTTCTGTGGCTTTAGCTCAAACAAGCGAATCAAAGGGACTTCATCTAGAGAGCTTTTCTATCTCTCCCAAGGACCAAGCTAATTCTGAGTTTGGATCATGGAAACTTAAAGGTTTAACCGTCGCTGATTTATGGGAGCCTCTGCAAAAGTTTGAAAACCGACACTTAGGCTACCAACAAGATGCTTCCATGTGGGTTTACTCGAACATGCCTTACGTTGTGAACCCTGAGGGGATAGCTGTTCATAAAATTTTCTGGCAGCGAGATAGAGTTAGCCTTGAATGGTTATACCCCAATAAACAAAGCTCGGAGTCGCCTTGGAGCGCGAAGCAAATACCTAAACCCATTAAAAGTGAATTGCTAAAGGACCCAAAAATTTCAAAATACGCTGAGTTCAATGAGGCGACACCGTATTATTTATGGCACGGGGCTGCGATTAGCTATGTTTCTGGATTGATTGAACCGCCTAATCTTAAATTGGTGATTAGAAACCAAGCAGAAACCCCAGCGAAGGTTTACGGTATTAGAGCGAAAAACGTGTACTCAACTGGCGGTGACGGAGGCGCTGGAGCAAGGCCTTCTGAAGCGGTGAATAAGCAGCAAACTATACAGTTAAATCACCAAAACCCAGTCTCTGATCTTATTTTTAACTCAGCTGTAGTTATCAAGTCTACTGATGCTGCCATGCTACAAGTTCAACCAATAGTCGTTGACGCCACGCAAGGTGATGGTGAAGGCGAGCTGACTTACAATCTATATATTCTTTACGACAATGGTGACGAAAGAGTGGAGCAGTTTGTGGGGACATTTGTGCAAAGTGATGCTCTAAGCCAGATGCCACTTTGGTAAGCCTTAAAGCATCTTCAAACTTTTAGTAAAGATACAGATATTGGTGTCATCACGCTTACTCAAAAAATCGATAGCTAACAAAACGCTGTAAGGAACAAGCCTTGGTATTTAACTTTGCAGAGCTAGAATCTGCTTCCGAAAATTGGACGTTAACAATGATAGCGGTTACGCCAGCTTGTATAGGGTGTGGGTCACTATGGCTAGAGGAGTTACAAGATATCTCTCTGATCTCTTCTACGGCTGTTTCCGAGCCAAGCACATTCGCGATACTGATGTTAGGGTTGTTTGGCTTGATTACCCGTAGAAAGCAACTGTAGCGTTTACACTATAATTGCTGAAATACGTATTGCTCATTACTTAAACGGAACCGCTTCGCGTTCATAACAATGATTAGTTTTCGTTTAGTAATGTTTTGTGTGGTAATAGACGTTTTTATAGTTAATCAATAAAGAGAATGAATATGGTAGATACAGCTATTAATAAGTACTGTCCTCGCTCAGGTAAAGCTGTTGTTCCTGATTCTCTTACGGAATATAAAGGCCTTACCGTTGGCTTTTGCAATCCAGGCTGCCGAGATGATTTTTCTCAAAATGTTTCCGACCGCCCAAACGACACTATTTATTTTGATGTCCTCATCAAAGAGAACAATCTGTAGTACTTACTGTAAATACAAAAGCTCACATTACAACGGCGTGTATGCTGGTTCATAAGCCACTTCGGCGACACGCTAGACTCCTCTTTTTTCCTCAAGCACCATATTTAGCCCTTTTGGTATTCTGCTACGAGTTAGAAGCAGGCTCGAGATTGATTGGTCTGTTCATGCTAATTAAGTCGTCCTGCCGACCATCGTAAAACTACATTGGCTGTGATTTCAACGAATCCACAAGCAAAATGGGGCGCGACCGTTTCTTGTGGAGTAGAGAGCCATAAGTGGCTCTTGAATCATTTCAGTTAGTAAATCTCTAACAATTGACTTTTATTCGCTTTTTAAGTAATTATTGATATTTATAATAATTAATAATATTCAATCAAATTAATCTTAAGAAAGGAATGACCATGCCTTTAAAACAATTATATAGGCTTGCAACACTGTTGTGTTTTGCCAGCTTTAGTTTACTGGTACATGCTAGCGGCGAGCAGCAAATTGCTTCAGCATATAAAAACAAAGTCAGCGACCTTCAAGTTAATAGCTCAGGTTACGTTGTTAGGGTGCTAAGTGACGATGAAGAAGGCTCTCGCCATCAGCGTTTCATTCTTAAGTTGGCCAATGGTCAAACCTTGTTGGTTGCTCATAATATTGATTTATCACCTCGCCTTAAGAATTTAAGAGTGGGCGATAAAGTTGAGTTTTACGGTGAATATGAATGGAATAGCAAAGGTGGGGTGGTTCATTGGACCCATCATGATCCCGCCGGACGCCATGTTGATGGTTGGCTTAAGCACCGAGGCGTGCAATACGATTAAGCTTACCAAGACCAAAACTGTATCAATTTTTTAAACAAGGAAAGCGTTGTATGTTTAAGCAGTATTGTAAAGCGTGTGGTGAAGACACAGACCATAAAGAACTAATGAAGCAGAAACCATCTAAATATGGCACCAGTAAAACAGAACGCTTTAAAGCATTTATGGAAGGATTTTTTGGTGGCACAGCAAGTACCTTAGGTGCTTCTCTAGATTTATTAGACCGCTACGTAGTTTGCCAAAAGTGCGGATGTAAAACCTTAGATAACAAGGGTGAAGAGTTTCAGTAAATGATGTAGCTTTGGATTCTATCCCATTTAGTTTGCTTACATTTGTAAACAATAAGAGTGCATTTTGTTGCACTCTTTTTATTTGTGAGCTTTTCATCATAATTGGTTTAACTTGCTGTTTTTTATTACAAATGATGCTAAATTCTTGCTCGGATTTTAAGTGAACCCTATCTTATAATGAGTGACAGTTTGCTTATATTCGACGATTAGATTTTTAACAGTAAAGGAATACCAATGAAGTTTTTTAGACATGTTGTAGCCGCGGTAGCTTGTGTATATTTAGCTGGTTGTGCTTCTGGTGCGCAAGTAGCAAATATGGTTAATAAAGGGGAACAACAGCAATTCCCTCAAGAAATACAAGAAAACCTAGCTTTGTCTTCAGTGACTGGTGGTGAAGAAACCAACCCCGCTTGGACTTCTGAGATTAGTGATAAAGCATTTTCAGAAGCGATTAAACAAAGCTTAGTAGAACAAGGTTTGTTTTCAGACGATGGTAATTACCAATTGGCGGTTGAAATGGTTGAAATTGAACAGCCTCTTTTTGGTTTAGATATGACAGTTACCACCACGGTTAAGTATACCTTGACCGACAAAGAAACAGGCAAAGTATTATTTGACGAGACGGTGAATGCTCCTTACACAGCAACCGTTGGTGATGCCTTTGCCGGTGTTAAACGCTTGCAACTGGCTAACGAAGGTTCTGGACGTGAAAACATTAAAGGTTTACTAGAGCTGCTTTCTAAACTAGATATTAACGCCGACCAAATTAGCATGGTTAAGTAGTTAGCGTTTGATTTACGCTAATTAGTTTAGTCAAAATAAGGCTCCGAGCTGCTTTAGCTTCGGAGCCTTTTTAGTGTTAAATACTAAACTCAGCTTTAAGCTGTTCTAACCAGCCAGCTAAACGCTCTGCATGTAACTCGCTTTGGTTATCGTTATCTAATACTAAGCCGGCAAATTTACCGTTTTCTAGCAGGGCAGTTGAATCATCAAACTCATAACCCTCTGCTGGCCACTCGCCAACTAACTCTGCGCCGGTTTCTGCAATGGCATCATAAAGTTCCCCTAAGCCATCGACAAATTCGCTGGCGTAGTTTACTTGGTCGCCCAACCCAAATAACGCTATCTTGATTCCCGAAAAGTCAGCAACGTCTAGCTGTGGTAAAAACTCGTCCCAGCTCTCTGCCTGACAATCTGCGGCTAAGCCGGGTAGTTGACCTTCACCTAAGGTTGGTGTGCCCAAAATAAGCATTTTGTAACTGCTAAGGGTGTCGATATCAACACGATTAATGTTAAGTGGCTTATCGCTTAGCTCTGCACCTAACTGTTGGTGAATTTGTTTCGCTATTTTGCGTGTGGTTCCGGTGTCGGTTCCAAAAAAGATACCTACATCTGCCATGATAGTACTCCTTACATTGCTGGCCTAGTTACTCTATTGCAAGATGTAATCCAATAATTATATTGTATAATTACAATGACTTATAATCATTAGATGGAGCTTTGTTTGAAATGGCACAGTGGAATAGCAGAATTTGTTTGTTTTAAGACGAAGCAAGTTTGTTAAATAGTAAAAATAAGCAATAAGGGTTTAGCTTATTGCTTACAAAAAAATAGAGTAGGGAGCTTGTATAAGTTAATCGTCGTCATCGTCTTCGTCTTCGATAGGCGGCGTCCAAGTGATTGGTCGGTAAACCTCTATTCGATCGCCTGCAACTAATTGACTCTCAAGGGTGACAAGCTTGCCAAATACGCCAACTTTTTGTTTATCTAATTCAATTTCTGGGCATAAATCTAAGATGCCAGATTGATGCAAGGCGTTAATAACGCTGCTTTCTTCTACTACATCAACATTAATACAAAGCTGCTGCTGTGGTGTTGCGTATGCGATACTAACTAACATTTTTATGCTCCTCTACTGAACGCTAACTTTTGCAGTGCAAGCCACTTGGGGTTTTGCTTTGTTCTCTAGTTTTTGTTGAATAATTCGGTGCAGGCTTAGTAAGCCGCCAAGAACTAAAAAACCGCCGGGTGGCAATATTACTAATAGTAAGCCTCGGTAATCCGGAATTATCGTGAATTCTATTGCCTTAAAAGCCGAACCTAACAGTATGTGAGCATCGGCGAACAAGGTGCCTGAGCCGAGTATTTCCCTGATGCCGCCTAAAAACACCAATACCCAAGTAAAACCAAAACCCATGGCTAATCCATCTACCACTGCAGGCAGTGGAGCTTGTTTACTGGCAAAGGATTCAACTCGGCCTAAAATGGCGCAGTTGGTTACAATAAGCGGAATAAACAAGCCTAGTACTTTATGTAGCGGGTGTACCCAAGCATTAAGCAGCATGTCTGTAATGGTTACCAGGGTAGCAATCATTAAAATATTGATGGGAATACGCACCGAGCGGCTTACGTAGTTTTTTGTTAGCGCGCTGATTAAGTTAGCCATTACCATTACGACTAAGCTCGCTAAACCAAGCCCCAAACCATTGGTAGCACTTGAGGTCACCGCCAGCAATGGACACAGCGCCAAACATTGGCCGAGCACTACGTTGTTATTCCATAGGCCGTCAGCAATGATGTTTTTGTAGTTACTCATGCTTTTACTCCTTGTTTAGCTGCTAGATCACTTAAGGCTTGGTGTACTGCATTAACCACTGCTCGCGGGGTAATGGTTGCACCGGTAAATTGGTCAAATTCGCCGCCATCTTTTTTCACTGCCCAGGCTTTGCTTGAGGTATTGCTTAAGCTTTTTTGATTAAAACTAAGGACCCAAGGGTTTTTAGCAATTTCGATTTTGTCGCCTAGGCCAGGTGTCTCGCTATGGCTTAGTACTCGTACCCCTAAAATGGTTAATGAAGCATCTACACCCACTAGCAAGTTAATTGGTCCGGCATATCCTTTGGCGCTTACTTGCACTACGTAACCGCTGGCTTGGCCTTGTTGATCTAAGGCGTTATATACCGTGTATTGCCGGTCATTCACTACAAAAGGATGTTCTGTAGCGAGTAAGGCGTTTTGGTATTGAGAACTAGGCATTACTCGTTCAATGGCTGCAAGTTTGTCTTCATTAACGCGTTGAGCGATAACTGGCGAGGTAATGGTGTTTAAGCCCAACAATAAGGCGCTGGATAATCCAACGGCCACGGCTAAGGATAATGATTGATAAATACTGCTATTAATGTGTTTTTCAACGCAAGGTAAGGTCATAACTAGGCTCCTTTGCTGCGTTTAAATAGAGATTGGCTGCCAAAGATTTTGGGGCGTAAATAATGGTCAATGACTGGCGTACCAGCATTCATAATCAGCACAGCAAAGGCCACGCCTTCTGGATAACTGCCAAAACTGCGAATTAGCCAAATGAGCAAGCCACAACCGGCGCCAAACAACAATTGTCCACGCGGGCTAGTAGGTGAAGTCACTAAATCAGTTGCGATGAAAAATGCCGCTAGCATCGCACCACCAGACAGTAAATGGGAGAAAGCTGAAGCGTAGTCTTGCGGATTAATCCAATGAGCGATACTGGCGGGGATCGCAATCCCAAGTAGCAAGGAGCAGGGGATGTAAGGTCGAATAATGCCGCGCCAAATTAAAAATAAACCGCCTAAAGAAATGAGCAAAGCGCTAGTTTCGCCTAAGCTGCCGGCATGGGTACCTATAAGCAATTCATTCCAAGCTTGAACTTGGTTTAAATCTGCCAAAGGTGTAGCAGCACTTACTCCGTCAATTCCCATCCATTGTTGGCTAAACGCTAATCCCTCAGCACCTAGGCTTGGGCTACTGGTAGCTTGCCAGTTGGTTAACTCGATAGGAAAGCAAATAAGTAACATTACCCGGCCAAGCATGGCGGGATTAAAAGGATTGTGACCTAATCCGCCATATACATGCTTGCCAATCATAATGGCAAATGCACAGCCAAAGCTTGCTATCCACCATGGCGTGCTGGCGGGTAAGCTCATTGCCAGCAATAGAGCTGTGAGTAGTGAAGAACCATCAACACTGCTTAGCCAGTTTTTGCCTTGTAGCTGTAAGCAAACTACTTCGCTTAGCCAAGCGCTGATGCAGCAACTCACCAGCACCGTGGCGGCAGGTAAGCCAAATAGCCAAACCCCGTGTAAGGCTGCTGGACTTAGTGCCAGTATTACCAAATACATGATGTTGGTGGTAGATAAGCCCGAATGGGTATGCGGTGCTGCTACTGGGTTATATGCGGCCATTAGCTTTCTCCTTGAGTACTGCGAGCGCGGGTGGGGCGTTTACGTTTTGCTGCTTTCGCCGCTTTTTTAGCTGCGGCTTCACGCGCTAAACGCTGTTGGCGAGCTTCGGTGAGTTGGCGAGCTAAGTTAGATTTTTGGGTCATGCTGCGTTGCGCATTGATATTGGATTTCGCATGTTGAAAATACTGCACCAAAGGAATACTCGAGGGGCAAATGTAGCTACAAGCACCACATAATAAACAAGAATCTAGACCAAACTCCTGCGCGCCCTGCCAGTCATCGTTGTTGCTATGCGCGGCCATTTGGAAAGGCATTAAACCCATTGGGCATACTTTTACGCAGTTACCACATCGCACACAGTCTTGGCTTTCCCTTTGATTAATTTTTTCTTCGCTTAACGCTAATAAACCGCCAACACTTTTATCGATGGGAACAAAAGGTGATGGCAATACTTGCCCCATCATTGGTCCACCAGCAATCATTCTTTTGGCTTCTGCTTTTAAGCCACCACATTCGGCAATGACCTGAGAAACTAAGCTTCCGATAGGTACGGTAATATTGGCTGGCGACTCTACTGCATCACCAGATACGGTGATCACGCGCTCGATCAATGGGCGTTGGTAACGTACCGCCTGATAAACCGCTTTTGCGGTAGCTACGTTGTGTACCAATATTCCCTGGGAGGTACTAAGCTGGCCAGGCTGTATAGCAATACCCGTTACGGCTTTAATTAAATGACGCTCCGAGCCCATTGGGTAAAGGCTGGGAACAATTTTTAAACTAATCCCGGTAAAGCCATCGCTGGCCTGTTTTATTGCACTTATAGCCTCTGGTTTGTTGTCTTCGATGGCAATTATGGTGGAGGTTGCCCCAATAGCCTTAGCCATTACTTTAATGCCGGCTATGATCTCGGCTGCTTGCTCCCGCATTAGCCGATCATCACAGGTTAAATAGGGTTCACATTCACCACCGTTAATGAGCAAGGTATGTACTTTTAACTTGCGCGCTAAACGAAGCTTTATACCGGTTGGAAATCCAGCTCCGCCTAAACCCACAACGCCGGCTTTAAGTACCCGTTCTACTATTTGTTCATGGCTAAGCTTTTGGTAATCACTGGAGGGATAATCTTCACCCCAATGTTTATCTCCGTTATTTGCAATCACCAAGGTTTGGCTTTTAATGCCCGAAGGGTGGCTGCTTAAAAAAGGTTTAATGTCTTCAACGGTGCCATTTACCGGCGAATGCAAAGGCACCGTCATGTCGTTGCTGCCGCGGGCGATAAGCTGGCCTTTTGTTACTTGGTCGCCAATCGCAACTAGGCTATTAAGCATTGAGCCATTGCGTTGCTGCATACCCAAATAAACGCGGTCTGGGACAAAGCTTTTACTAATGTCTTGTTGCTGGGTGAGTTCTTTATAACCTTTAGGGTGAACACCACCATTAAACGGTTTTGGTTTTAAGCTAAACATGTTCGCTCCTTAGGCCGTTTGCGGTTTTGGCCATTGCCAAGTATTAAGCTGAACTTGTTGGGCTTGCATGCTTAAACATCCTTGCTGGCAAGCCTTCTCGCATAAACGACAGCCGGTACATACTTGGCTAATTACCGTATGCATTTGTTTGCTGGCACCAACAATGGCGTCAAAGGGGCACGCTTTAAAGCATCGAGTACAGCCACTACATTGGCTTTCATCTATATAAGCAACTACCGGAACAGCATCGGGGTCATTGCTAACTTCTACGCCCAATAAACTGGCTATGCTTGCCGCTAAGGCGTTACCGCCTGGAGGGCAACTAGTTGGCGCTAAGTTACCTTTAACCATGGCTTCGGCAGCTTGGCGACAACCGGGTTCGCCACATTGGCCACATTGTCCGCCGGGTAACAAGGCTTCTAGTTCATCAACTCTTGGATCGCCTTCCACTTTTAAAGCCTTAGATGCCCAACCCAGTAACGCTCCTAGGCTTGCACCGAGCAAGATAAGTAAGATGATGGAAATAATAATCATGTTTGGCTCCTATTGGCTCACTAAGCCGCTAAAGCCTAAAAAGGCCATAGACAGCAAGCCAGCTGTAATAAATGCGATGGGAAGCCCCTCAAAAGCAACAGGCACTTTGGCAAGTTTTAGTCGCTGGCGTAAACCGGCAAACAACACAATCACCAAACTAAACCCAGCTGCAGAGCCAAAGGCATAACAAAGGGTTTCGATGAAGTTCATGTTGTTTTGTACAACCAGCAAAGCAACGCCTAGCACTGCGCAGTTGGTGGTAATTAGCGGTAAGAAGATCCCTAAGGCTTGGTAGAGCTCTGGGCTATTCTTTTGAATGATAAGCTCGGTAAGTTGAACTACTGCGGCTATTACCAAAATAAGCACTAAGATCCGCATCACTTGAATACCTAAAGGAGCTAATAGCAAAGCTTCAATTACCCAAGCGGCAATGGCGGCTAAACACAACACAAAGGTGGTCGCCAACCCCATTCCCAGCGCACTATCAATTTTGCTTGATACCCCCATAAACGGACACAATCCCAGGAACTTGCCTAAGACCACGTTGTTTACCACCGCAGTACTAATGAATATAAGCAGGTAGTCAGCCATTCTTTTCTCCACACAGTTTTGTTGCTAATGGCTGTGTTGCAGGGCGTGTACCAAGTTGGGGAGATGAACCAAATTGGGGAAAGAACCCAAGTATTACTAGGTTCTGGCGATGCTACGCCGGTGTAATCGCTAGTGTTTTAAGGGTGGTAAATACGACAAATTTAACTGATAAATTAGTTAAATTTGTTGTAAATCAAACAATGTTTATTCAACAAGCCCTTGTGGCACAGCGAGTTAGCGAAAGGAATGCCGCTTGCATTGCCCTTTGTGTTCAGCAGTTAAGCCAGCAATGCAAAGGATTGATTGAATGATGAATGAACTTAAATCTACCTTAGAGCAAGCTTTCGAAGAACTTGCTCCTTTAAGCGAAAGACAAATCCTATCGCAATGCTTTAGTGTGTTAGAGCAAATGCCAATGGCTATGTCGGTAAGTGACTTAGACGCAAACTTTATGTTTGTGAATAAACGTTTTGCCGAAATCACCGGTTATAGTCAAAAAGATTTGATTGGCAAAAACCATTCCTTACTAAGTTATAAAACCACCCCTAAAGAAGTTTACCAAGCGCTATGGGCTTGCATTAGTAGTGGAGGAAACTGGAATGGACGATTAGTTAATAGAAAAAAATCAGGCCTGCGTTACCTCGCGGAATTATCGATAACCGGCTTGAAAAATAAACAGGGTGCTATCACTCATTACGTTAGTGTCCATCAAGATATCAGCGAACGACATCAGCAGCACACCAAAGCGGCCAACCAAAAGTTGATGGTAGAGGCAGTACTAAATACCGCGCCGGTTGCGATTGCCTTATTAGACCAATCGCAACAAGTGGTACTAGATAACCTATCTTACAAAACTTTGCGAAGCGATTTTAACGATGAGCCCGTGAGCATTGCCTTAGAGCAACTAAAAGGAAATGATTCAAGCGATGGTGCTTTTAACGAAGGGCAAACCTTTAATGTGGAAGTAGGCAAGGGCAAACGTAAACGTTGGTTCAGTTGTTGCCTCTCTTCGGTGAATATTAATGGTACTGAGGTTGATGACTATTTTGTCCCAAAACTTAGTCGCTATTTGGTCATCACTCTCAGTGAGGTAAGTAAAGAACGGCGCAGACAAGCGCAGCAGCAGTTGTCGGAGTTGCGCCGCTCTACCGAAGAATCTGAAGCCTTGCACAGTATGCAAGAAGCTCTGCATGCGGCGATTCATCAGATTCAAGGGCCAATCAATATGATTGACTCTGCCTTGCAAATGTTTTGTGGGGGGGCTAACAACTGCGCTAGAACAGCAGCCATGCAGGCAGGCTTAGAAGCAGGGCACGCAGCCATTGCTCAATTAGAAAGCGCCTTACCGCGCAAACCACACGAGCCAACTCAGTCGCTTAATATTAATCAGCTGGTTCATGAAGTAACCGAGTTATCTAGCGACCGACTGCTAAATCGCAGCATCACTATGCAGCTTAGTTTAAATGGCACACTACCTTCGTTAACTGGGCAACCTTCTCGACTGCGCGTGGCCTTAAAACAGCTTATCGATAACGCCATTGAGGCAATTGATTATGGGAAGAAAACCCGCAGAGAAATTGTTTGCAGTACTCAATTGGTGGATGAAGAAATCGAAATCACCGTGGAAGACAGCGGCCCTGGCATTAAAAAAGAACTGCAACTGAAAGTATTTGAACCCTTTTACAGCACCAAACCCAGTAACAATAGCGGCTGTCGTGGCGTTGGTTTAAGCATTGTTCAGCAAGTGGTTAGCGAACATAGCGGTACCGTTCAGTACCTATCTACATCTTTAGGCGGCTGTAAAGCACGCATCGTACTTCCTCTTCGTAGACGTAAACGAGGTGAATAATGGAATATTCAACGAAACGCGAATCTCATATTGCAGAAAAACATTTAGCTGCCTTGTACGACGTTAGCAGCGTATTAACCAACAGCTTAGATTACAAACAAAGCGTGAACAAAGTGCTGCAGGTCTTGCACGATAAGGCCATGTTGCAACACGCTATGTTAGCGCTCATTGCAGAAAACGAACAAATGCTTAGCGTAGATACGGTGCACACGCCAAATCATGAAAATGGCAGTGTGGCTAAAAACATTCGTTATCGTCCGGGTGAGGGCATTGTAGGCACGGTGCTTACTCAAAAGCAGCCGATAGTATTAAGCAAGGTGTCTAATGATTTACGCTTTGCAGACAAGCTAGATCTTTATGCTTTAGATTTACCGTTTATTGCGGTGCCGATTAAAAAGTCTAACGAAGTATTAGGTGTGCTTGCTGCTCAACCGCAAATTGATGCGCCCGAAAAGCTAGCCTTGTTTACTCGTTTTCTTGAGATGACCGCTAACTTAATCGCTAAAAGCGTATTACTGGCCAAAGACGTTGCGGTGCAAACCGACCAACTAGAGGCTGAGCGCGATAGATTGCGCCGCAAGGTAAGAAGCAATTACAGCATGGACAACATTGTTGGCCACTCGCGGGTAATGCGCAGAGTATTTGAGCAGATCCGTTTGGTGTCTAAATGGGATAGCACGGTGCTGATTCGCGGCGAGTCAGGCACAGGTAAAGAGTTAATTGCTAATGCAATTCACTACAATTCGCCACGGGCTACTGGACCATTTATCAAACTAAACTGTGCTGCTTTACCGGATAACTTGCTTGAATCCGAGCTATTTGGTCATGAAAAAGGCGCCTTTACCGGCGCGGTTAAGCAACGCAAAGGCCGCTTTGAAATGGCCGACGGCGGCACCTTGTTTTTAGACGAAATTGGCGAAATTTCTTCTGCGTTTCAAGCAAAGCTATTGCGAGTATTACAGGAAGGAGAATTTGAAAGGGTAGGCAGCACTCAAACCATTAATGTTGATGTGCGGATACTTGCCGCGACTAACCGTAATCTTGAAGAAGAGGTAAAACAAGATCGCTTTCGAGAAGATTTGTATTACCGACTGAACGTAATGCCGATGTTCCCGCCACCGTTGCGCGATAGAATCGAAGACTTACCGGATTTGGCAGAGTTTTTAATTGATAAACTCGCTAAGCAACAAAGACGTGAGTTACAACTTACCGACGGTGCAATTCGTATGATGATGGCTTACGATTGGCCGGGTAATGTTCGCCAGTTAGAAAACTTGCTAGAGCGTGCATCGGTGATGAGTGAGAGCGGGGTGATTGACCAAGACTTGATCGTTATTGATGGCTTAGACGGGCCAAAAATAAGTCCGCGACCCAGTATGGAAAAAGTCACTCTGGATAGCCCTGAAATGGATGAAAGAGAACGGGTTATTGCTGCTTTAGAGCAGGCCGGATGGGTGCAAGCAAAAGCGGCGCGTTTACTTAATATGACGCCACGACAAATTGCTTATCGTATTCAAGTTATGAACATTAATGTAAGGCAACTTTAATGGAACAGCTGGCATTTTCCGATGTGGCGGACTTATGCCAGTTTATGCAACAGCGGCTTAGCTATACCAATCAACATCAGCGTTAGCAAGCCGCTTTAACCGGATAACATTGGAAAACTCCCTCAGAAACTCTACGTGAAGGTCATGACTTTTGTCATGACCTAGCCGCTTTGCCAAAAGACAGTTGTTCCCACCTTAGCTACCAGAACATGGCTAAGTTTATAAACTACTAGCCGCGTTAAGGCTGTCGTATTTGCAACAATTACTACAGACAAGCTCACAAGCTCCAAAAAAAATTGCATTTAAGTTACTGTAATTAAAAGAAAAGCTAGTTGGAATAGCCCTTGCACTAGTTACTTTATAGTAGTGAACAAGGAAGCTTTTCATGACAATACGAACACTTAAGCCATCCGATGGAGATAATCCATTAAGCTTAAAAGCCAGCGAGCAAGCCGCCTTGGTAGCGAAGCATCCTTGCTTTTCTAAAGAAGGCCACCAATATGCACGGATCCACTTACCGGTAGCGCCAGCGTGTAATATTCAGTGTAACTACTGTAATAGAAAGTTTGATTGCAGCAACGAAACCCGACCTGGAGTGGTGTCTAAATTACTGTCTCCCGCTGCAGCAGCTACCCGGTTTGTAAAAGTTAAACAGCATGTGCCTGAAACCCAGGTGGTGGGAATAGCAGGTCCGGGTGACCCACTGGCAAATCCAAAGGCAACCTTAGCCAGTTTAAAAGCGATAGCCAAGGTAGACGATGAAGTTCACCTATGTGTATCGACCAACGGTTTAGCCTTAGTCGATCAGCTTGATTCCTTACTTGCTGCTGGCGTTAAACACTTAACCATTACCATTAACTGTATTGATGCAGATATTGGTCAGCGAATTTATCCTTGGGTGTATTTCAATCAACGCCGCTTGCACGGACGCGAGGCTGCTCAAACCTTAATTGATCGTCAGCTACTAGGTTTAGAGGCTGCAATTAAGGCAGGAATGTTAGTTAAAGTGAACACCGTACTGATCCCTGGGATCAACGACTTCCACGTAGAGTCTTTGGCTAAAGAGCTCGGTCGCTATGGTGCCTTTATTCACAACATTATGCCTTTAATCTCTGATCCATCGCATGGTACTTACTTTGGATTAATGGGGCAGCGAGAGCCCAGCAAAGAGGAGTTAAACCTTGCAAGAGAGCAAGCAGGACAAAGCATGCAGCAAATGACGCATTGCCAGCAATGCCGTGCCGATGCAGTGGGTAAACTTGGCCAAGATGTAGATATTGGCGAGCTAGAAAGCAGTAGCACCTTACCAGTACCTAAGACCATAGAAGTCGCAGTTGCTAGCAAGAGCTTAAGTTTAATTGACCAGCATTTTGGCCATGCTACTCAGTTCTTGCACTATCAAGTTAGTGGCGACGAAATCAAACAACT
Source organism: Agarivorans sp. Alg241-V36 (assembly GCF_900537085.1). Lineage (NCBI taxonomy): Bacteria > Pseudomonadati > Pseudomonadota > Gammaproteobacteria > Alteromonadales > Alteromonadaceae > Agarivorans > Agarivorans sp. Alg241-V36. Next base: position 114,186 of record NZ_UNRE01000008.1, read on the forward strand.
TGATAACTTTATATGGCAACAATATTGCGAAGGCGGTCAGCAGTGTGACGAATCTGCAGCTAAAGACTTAAGCCAACTACAACACTTCGACAAAATTCTGTGTAGCCGAATTGGTTTTGCGCCTCAACAAGAACTCTCGGAGTTTAAAGTGCAAGTGAGTACCGATTATGCACTGCGCGATGTGGACTTAGCACTTAAAGAGCTTCAGCAAGATTTACGTTCACAAGCAGAAACTAGCAATTCACCTTGCAGCATGGGGGAGTGTAGCTAATGGCTTTAACTATCACTAAAGCATGTATCGCCTGTTATGCCTGTAAGGAAGTATGTCCAAGTAAGGCAATTATCAGTGATGATAAACAGTTTTCGGTTATCGCTCACCGTTGTGATGAATGTGCAAATAACCTTAACGGTGCCCAGTGCGCTCAAATCTGCCCAGTAGAAACCGCCATTGTTGATGCAAAAGGGCGTGCATTAAATCCGCCAGGCTCCTTAACGGGTTTGCCTCAAGACGCCAATGTTATCGAGCTAAGTTAGGAGGGTTTATGGAATCACAAATAGTTCAAGAAACTCAACAACCAATGAGTGAAGCGTGGCTTCAAGCCTTATCTCGTGTTTGCCCGCCAATGTCTTTACATAATCGCAATTGGTTTGAACAGATTATTCATAGCCAACTTAACGGGCAAGCGGAATTGCCCTATGGCCTGGGTTTAGATAACGCCAGTTATATGGACTTAAAGCGAGCCATTGCCAGCGACGATATAAGTAAACAAGAGTTGCTTTGGAAACAACCTTTTAAAGCTAGCCTTCGTAAACGCGCTCAAGTACTTGAAGAGGTTTTTGACTTGCGCATGCAGGAACGCAATGAGCTTAGTTCGCTGCTGTTTGCGCATTGTAACGACAAAGTGCCCTTTGCCTTTCAAATGGCCATTGTGGTGGCTACGGCGTGTTTATCTCAATCGCATCTTTGGCACAACCTCGGTTTACGTAACCGCAGTGAATTAGGTGACTTGCTTAAGTACAACTTTCCTTTATTGCATCAGCAAAATACCAACAACATGCGTTGGAAACGTTTCTTCTACCGCCAACTTTGTCAGCAAGGTGGAGATTACGTTTGCAGAGCGCCTAGTTGCCAAGAGTGCTCGAGTTACAGTGAGTGCTTTGTATAAGTGTGTTGTATAGGCGCTTTGTATACGCTCTTAAGCGTAGATTTCTAACATTATGAGTATGCTTACTGGAGTCGTAATGATGAATTGTAAAAAGCTAAGCAAATGCACAACGGCACTTTATTTAGCCTTTGTTGGAGCGTTTGCTAATGCTACAGAGGTACAAGTCGCCGTTGCCGCTAACTTCTACAAACCGATGTTGGCCATTGCTCAGATGTATGAAGCTGATTCTCAACACAAAGTGTCTATATCTGTTGGCTCCACCGGAAAACTTTACGCTCAAATAGCCAATGGTGCGCCTTTTGATCTGTTTTATGCTGCTGATCAACTACGCCCAAGCAAACTTGTAGAATTGGGTTTAGCCGAGCCTAACAGCCAACAAACCTATGCCTTGGGCCGTTTAGTATTATGGTCGAAACAAAGTAACTTGGTTGATAAAAATGGCGCTGTATTAAATTCCGAAAACTTTAACTACTTAGCGATTTGTAATCCTAAAACTGCACCCTACGGCGCTGCAGCGTTAAGCACTTTAACTAATATGACTTTGCTTGATTCCTTACAGAGCAAATTAGTAGAAGGTCAATCAGTGGGGCAAACATTTCAGCAAGTTAGCAGTGGTTCCGCCGAACTAGGGTTTGTAGCTCTGTCTCAAGTACTTAACGATGGCAAGTTAGAAAGTGGCTCGATGTGGCTAGTGCCAGACTCTTTTTATAAGCCAATTAAGCAAGACCTTGTGCTATTAAACCGAGCTGCTAACAACCCAGCAGCAACATCGCTGATAGCGTTTATGAATACGCCGAAGGTTAACGCGCTTATTAAACAGTTTGGCTATGGCTTGCCTGCACAAAGTGCTTTCAATAGGACTTAACTATGCCCGAGATAACGGTAGTGTTTTTAACCCTAAAACTGGCATTGGTGGTTACTGCTATTTTGTTGCTAATTGCTACGCCTTTGGCCTGGTGGCTGTCGCAATCTACATCTGTATTAAAGCCTTATGTAAGCGCTATATGCACCTTGCCCTTAGTATTGCCTCCGACGGTGTTAGGCTTCTATCTGTTGTTAATATTGGGGCCAAATGGCCCTTTGGGCGAGTTAGCAAACTACCTTGGCATAAAAAGTTTACCGTTTTCTTTTAGCGGTATTGTGATTGCCTGTGTAGTCCATACTTTGCCCTTTGTGGTTCAGCCAATACAAAACGCCTTTGAAGCCATTGGCCGTAAACCCTTAGAAGTAGCCAGCACCTTACGCGCTAACTCAGTGCAAACTTTTTGGCGAGTGGTATTCCCGCTAGCACGCCCCGGTTTTTTTACTGCAGCTGTGATGGGGTTTTGTCACACCATCGGAGAGTTTGGAGTGGTGCTAATGATAGGAGGCAACATAGCAGGAAAAACTCGGGTTATGTCTATAGAAATATACAATCACGTAGAAGCAATGGAGTACCGAGAAGCACATTGGTTAGCGGGTTGCTTGGTATTGTTTTCGTTTGTGTCTTTGTTGCTTATTCATGCCGTGAACGAGCGATACAAGGGAAGGGTATTAGCATGTGTTTAAAGCTTAAGATAAAAGCCCTACGTGGCGATTTTTACTTAGATGTTGATCTTGAATTAGCCAGTACCGGAGTAAGCGCTTTGTTTGGTGCATCTGGCTCTGGGAAAAGCTCTTGTTTGCGCGCTATTGCAGGCCTTGATAGTTTGCCAAATACCCTTATAAGTTTTAACCAAGAAGTTTGGCAGGATACTCAAGAAGGGCTCTGGCTAGCGCCACATAAACGTGACATTGGTTACGTATTTCAAGATGCCAGCTTATTTCCCCACTTAAGTGTTAAACAAAATCTGTTGTTTTCTGGTCAGCTCAACAAGCAAGAGCAATCTGAGTCCTTAACAGAAGTGTGCATGCTGTTAGATATACAGCATTTAATTAATCGTATGCCTGGCACTTTATCGGGTGGCGAGCGCCAGCGTGTTGCCATCGCCAGAGCTTTGCTTAGTAAACCTAAGCTCTTGTTAATGGATGAACCTTTATCAGCCTTAGATGACAAACTAAAACAAGAAATCATCCCTTACCTTGAGCAACTACATCAACACTTATCAATACCCATTGTCTACGTAAGCCATGACATTAACGAAGTAAAACGCCTAGCTGACACCATGATTGTTTTAGAAAAAGGCCAAGTAGTGAGCCAAACAAGCCTAAGCCAAAACCAAAACATAGCGCCTATTACCGCTAAGCCTTATCTAAAAGCAGTGTAAAAGGCCAATGCGAGTTTGCATTGGCCTAATACTGTTTATGAGCTTTTGCTTGCTTGTTCCGTGGCTATTTCTTGTTCCAGTAGTTGGGTGGTATGTCCCGGGGAATGAGTGGAGCGCGCCAGTAGTTGGTACATTGCGGGAATAACTAACAAGCTAATTACCGACGCAAAGGCCATACCGAACAGCACTACAGTTCCTACCGATATTCGACTTTCTGAGCCAGCGCCACTAGAAACAATTAAGGGTACAGCTCCGGCTACCGTGGTAAATGCTGTCATCATAATAGGCCTTAGTCGCCTTGATGCTGCTTCTAGAATGGCTTGATTAAACTCGATACCGCGATCGCGCAGTTGGTTAGCATACTCAACAATCAAAATACCATTTTTGGTTACCATACCAATTAACATGATCATGGCGATTTGGCTGTAAATATTTAAGCTTTCGCCCATCAAATACATGCCTGCCAGACCACCAAACACGCCCATAGGAACTGTTAGCATTACAATCATTGGATTAATAAAGCTTTCAAACTGAGCGGCCAGCACTAAGTAGGCGACTAACAAAGCAAGCAGGAAGATGATAGCGGTGCTGCTTTGATTTTCTTTGTAGTCTTTAGACTCTCCGCTGTAGTTAATACTGATATCGCTGGGCAAGGTGTCTTTTGCTAGCAGCTCTAAGTGATCAAGTGCGTCACCCAGTGTATAACCTTGATTAAAGCTGCCTGATAAAGTGACTGCTCGCTGTTTGTTTAAGCGACTAAGGCGACTTGCAGAAGCAATTTCTTGAATGTTGGTAACACTGTCTAGGGTAATCAAATCGCCCTTAGCGGTGCGTAAGTAAATTTTGCTAAGGTCGGTGGCACTGTTAAAACCTTCCTCACCGCCACGAATATAAACATCATACTCTTCACCGCGATCTACAAAGGTAGTTTCACTGCGACCACCAAGCATGATCTCTAAGGTATCGGAGATTTCGCTAACACTTAATCCCAGCTCGGCAGCTCGCTGCCTATCAATATTAACAATGAGTTCCGGTGTTTTTTCCGAGTAGTTAATATCTAAGGCGGTGATGCTAGGGTGTTGCTCGGCTTTCTCCATAATCACTTGTCCCCAGTGATTCAACTCCGAGAAGCTAGAACCTGCAAGCACAAACTGAATGGGATCGTCAGATTTACCTCTAAAGCCCGGTTGCCGTGGTCGAATAGAAATGTCGGCAATATTTCCTAAGGTTTTACGCAATAAGGCTACAACGTCTGCGGCATTCTCCTCACGATCTGCCCAGTCTTCTAATTGCACAATGATAAACGCGGTGTTATCACCGGCTCGGCCACCAAAAGCAGGGGTTTGCATGTTAAATGACTTGATCAAACCCTCGCCGACTAAAGGCATAATTTGCTGCTCAACATTGTCCATGTTGGTAGTCATTCTGTCGTAGCTGGTGCCTTCAGCCCCCTTAATCATGATCAACACTACGCCTCGGTCTTCTACCGGTGCTAGCTGAGAAGGGATAGCCTGGATTAGCCCAACACTGCCAATAACACAGAGAATAATCGCTGTTGGTGCAGCAGTTCGGGTATTCATTATTTTTGTTAGTAAAGCTTGATAGGCAGGAATTAGCTTGGCAAATAGCTTATCCATTAGCTGACTAACTCGGCTAGGGCGCGAATTAAGGCTTAGCAGCTTACTCCCAAGCACCGGGGTTAAGGTGAGCGCAATCAGTGATGACAAAATAACGGCCACAGATAGCAGCACCGAGAACTCGGTAAACATTTTACCTACCATGCCATCCATATAGGCGATGGGCAAAAACACCATTACCAATACCAATGTGGTTGCTATCACCGCAAAACCGACTTCTCGGGTGCCGCGATAAGCCGCAAGCAAGGGCGGTGTACCTTTTTCTATGTGATGGTAGATGTTTTCCACCACCACAATGGCATCATCGACCACTAATCCAATGGCCAAGATAAGTGCCATTAAGGTGATTAAGTTGATTGAGAAACCAAAACTTTGCGCAGCAATAAACGCAGCGATAAGTGAAACCGGCACCGTAATAGCGGGGATAATGGTGATTTTTGCTTGGCCTAAAAATATGTATAACACTATCACCACCAAGCCGCCGGTGATCATTAAGGTTTGATAAACCTCATCAATGGCTTGCTCGATAAATACCGTTGAGTCGTAGTCGACTTTTAGCTCGGTTCCGTCTGGCATAAAACTTTGTAAGCGGTCGACTTCTTGAGTTACTTTGGTAGCTACATCTAGCGGGTTTGCATCTAACTGAGTAACAATACCTAGGCTTAGGTTTAAAATACCGTCACTTTTAAAGGTAGAGTTTTCGTTTTCAGCACCAACAAAAACGTCGGCAACATCTTTTAGGTAAACGTGAGTACCGTCACCGCTGGTGCGAACTCGTAAGTATTCAAAGTCTTCTGGTTCTGCGTATAAACGCTCGGTGCGAACTGGCATTACGGTGGTGTCATTTCTAATTTCACCACCGGGTAATTCTAAGTTCTCTTGTTTTAAAGCCGTTACAATGTCGCTTGGCGTAACCTGCCTTCCTGCCATTAGTGTTGGATTAAGCTTTACGTACATAACCTTGTACAAAGCACCAGTGAGTTCAATTGAACTTACACCGCTAATCAGGTTAAACCGGTCAATCAATACGCGTTCTGCGTAATCGGTGAGCTCGGTTCTATCCATTTTGCTAGAGTTTAGATTGATGTAGATTGACGCTTCACCAGAACCGTTATCTTTTGAAACTACCGGGTCGGTAATGTCGTCAGGTAAGCTTCGTTTGGCACGTTCAACTGCATCACGTACATCGCTTACGCCTTCTGTTAGCGGCCAACCAAGAAGAAAGGTTACCGTTACACGCGACATACCATTACGCGAAACCGAATCTATTTGGTCTATTCCGCTAATTCCCGATAACTGATCTTCTATCACCGAGGTTATTTGGCTATCAATAATACTGGCCGAAACGCCTTCATAACGTGTTGAAATAGTAACAACTGGGTTTTCGACATCGGGCATTTCCCTTACCGCTAGCTGGCTAAATGACACTAAGCCAAATACACAAAGCAGCAAACTTAAAACTATGGCAACAACTGGGCGTTTAACCGAGACATCAGAGAGCAACATTAAATCTGCTCCTGATCTTTAGCCGATGACGACTCTTGAGCTTGAGAGTTTGCGAGTTGCGAAGACACATCTTTTACATTGGCGCCATCTCGAATATTGACTAAACCTTGCACCACGATGTTGTCGTTAAGGGCTAAACCATGCTCAATAAGGGCAAAATTATTTATTCGCGCGCCAAGCTGTACCTCAGTGCGATGGGCCACTTGCTGGTTGTCTACTACATAAACGTACCTTTTGGTGCCAGAGTATTCTATGGCTTGCACTGGGATCATTGCCTGGGTAGTTGGCGGCAAGGTGAGGGTGGTACGCATCATCATGCCGGGTTTTAACAGCTTGTCAGGGTTGTCGAAATTAACTCTTACTTTTAGGTTTAGGGTATCCCTGTCTACTCGGGGATCGATAACATCGATAGAGCCGTTAAATTGATGTTTAGGCCAAGCTGGAGTGGTCGCTTTTATTGCCATTCCTTTACTTAACAGCGATAGATACTGATCAGGAACATTTAAATCAAGCTCTAAGGTGTCTAGGTTATCGAGGTTTAACAAAGCTTGATTAGCAGTAATTAATTCGCCTTTGCTTATGTCGACTAAACCAATTACACCGTTAAACGGCGCTTTTAGGTGGTGGTCGTCAAGATTTGATTGAGCAGACAGTAATCTTGCTTCTGCGATAGCAACACTAGCTAATTGCGCATCGAAACTAGTTTGCGATACCGCTTTACGTTTTAGCAGTTGTTCGAACTCGTTAAGCTTACGTTTCTCATCTTCTAAATAAGCTTCGGCTTCGGCGACCATTGCTCGAGCTTTTACGTCATTTAACTTAAGCAGCTGTTGGCCAGATTTAACCTCTTGATTAGAGCCAACCTTTATCTGTTCTATTTTACCGGTAACTTCGGCGGCAATATGCACAGACTGCTTAGCATCAAGAGTGGCAATTAAGCTCAATTTTTGAGAAAGAGAATGCTGCTGAACTGACTCGGTAGTCACCAGTGTTGGCGCAGAGCGGCGAGGCGAGTCCTTATTGTCTGCTTGCAGATTAAAGTAAACAAAGGCAAGTAAACTAACAATTAACACCGGAGGCAAAACAAAACGTAAATACATGACAGCCTATAAAACGTAAATTAGGAGCCTTATTTTAACGTGTACTTGTTTCATTAGGCGTAAACCAAGTGTAAAGAAATGCAAAGCTTTTACTGAAATTAAGGTTTTCAATCAATGTACAGACAATAGACATCTACGCTAAGGATATACGTATTTTGATCGATGCAGAAAATATGGGGAGAATTTTAGAAGCTGAAAGTTTGGTATTCGCGAGTGGATTTGAACCACCGACCCCTACCATGTCAAGGTAGTGCTCTAACCAACTGAGCTACGCGAATATAGTTTTAAATTTTTGGTACAACCGAGTGGATTCGAACCACCGACCCCCACCATGTCAAGGTGGTGCTCTAACCAACTGAGCTACGGTTGTATTATTAGGTTTTACCCTACGCAGCGAAAGGTACTGTAACTCTAAGCGGTCGTCAACCGCTGTTAAAGAATATGAGAGTTGTATGCTCAATGATTAAGCAGTACTGGGTGACGTGCAAGAGTGAACTTGAATGTGGACTGTTTCTCTAAAGCTTATTTACAGCTTTCTATAATCAATTTCCATTGCGTTACGTGTTGTCGATTTGCCTGTTTAAATTCAACATGAATGGCGTGGGCACGCTCTAATAGCACGGGATGGGATTGTTGCATTAGCGGTGACAGAGAAGGCAACACTAAGCCGGCACTCTGGTCTAACTCTGCCAGATAATCTTGAACTTTTACCGTATAAACTTTGCTTAGTATGTTCTGCAGTATTTGATATTTCTCTTCACTCTCATGACAACTAAACTGACGAGACGCTAAAGCGGCAGCAACCTGACTAAGCCAAGCGCTTGTTGCGTTTAACTCTTGCAGCAAAGCAACAATGCTTGCTCCTTTCTGCAGCCTTTCACTTAAGCTTAATAACTGTTCTTTATCAATGGTGTTACTTACATTTAGCTGTTTATGAATATGGCTTAATTCCTGTAGGTTTAACGCTAACGCGCGATAAGCAGAGAGGGGGTTAACACTTAGCCTTTGTAGGCTAATCCACAAGTGTCTTAGACTTTGCTCATTGAGCAAGTAGTTATGCCAATACACATCAATTGCGGCTAACTTAGTTTTTAGAATATGCGCAAGAGAGAGCCTTAACTCCGGTTTAAGCTGAAGATCGTTTAAGCAAGTTTGTAGTCCACCAATAAATTCGGAGTGCCACACTAAGCGGTAATCTGCGCTGGCATGTTTACCTAGGCTTGAACTTTTCTCAAATACCAATTGGTCTAAACCACAAGATTTTAGCGCTAAGCTGTCTAGCAGCGAAAGTGTTAGCTCGGGCTCTACTTGTAAACCGTCTCGCCAAGAAATAGTAGGAAGGGTTGGAGTATGGTTTGGCGCTTCTATGGATATTGAAAGCACACGGTTTAGCCGTGTGCTGTAGTCTAGAAATAGCCGCTCACTAGGTGGCTTAAGCCAATGCAACACACCATAAGCACCTGCTGTTATGCTGGACAATATAAACAGGTATAGGGTGAGTTGCTTTTTACTCATGCTTCCTTATTGATTAGGTGAAGTTTGTCTGGGTTGTTACTTGCCCATATTAAGCGCCAGCATAAACCGATAGCACAGGCCGTTAGTGCTAATACAATAGCTATCCAAAAACCGATCACTCCCATAGGCTCTTCAGTGAAGTAACCTGTAAAGGTAAGTATAGAGCCCACGCCTAAACCTATTGGCCAAAAGCTAATAAGGGTAACAATTAAGATGAAGCGAGTATCTTGGTAGCCCCTAAGTGCACCGCCGCAACAAACTTGAAGCGAGTCGGATAACTGGTAAGTAGCGGCCAATAAAAAGAGTGGAGCCGCAATTGCAGCAACCGTAGTGTTTTCGGTATACCAACCAATAATGTTGTGACGAAATACAATGGTGGCGCTGGCAATAAATAGGGTAATGATAATAGACAATATAATTCCGCTGTAAGCGGTGATCTGTGCTTTATCTAGCGATTTCTCACCCATAAAGTTACCCACTCTAATGGTAAGTGCGATACCAATACTTAAGGGCAGCATAAATACCATTGAGGTAAAGTTAAGTGCGATTTGGTGGGCCGCTACAATGTCTGCACCAAGAGGAGAAAGTAGTAGGGCAATCATCGAAAACAAGGTCACCTCAAAGAATATTGCACCGCCGATAGGTAAACCTAGTTTGAAAATTCGTGAAACTATTGGCCAGTCTAGTCCGTTGTATCGCTCAAATAGCTTTAATGGCAGTAAGGTTTTGCTTCTAGTGGCATAGACCAACATCGCCAAGGCCATAAACCAATTCACCATAGCGGTTGCTACGCCACAACCTGCGCCGCCTAATTTGGGCATGCCATATAGGCCGTTGATGAAGATGTAGTTAATGGGAATGTTGATGAGCAAGCCTATAATACCAATCAGCATTATGGCCTTTATGTTAGAACATGCTTCGTTTACCCCTCTTAATACTTGGTATAAAGCAAAGGCGGGTAAACCAAAACTAACAAAATAGAGATATTGTTTGGTTAAGCCGACCAGTTGTTCTTCAACATCCATGATATTAAATACATTTGGCGCAAACCAAAGAACAACCCAAGCAACGGCAGCTAGAAGCATAGAAATCACTAAAGCTTGGCGAAAAATGTTACCACCGTTGTGCGCTTGCTTAGCGCCAATTTGATAGGCTACTAGCGGCGTTACTGCCATTAATATGCCTTGAAGTAGCAAGATTATTGGGTTAAAAAAGCTGGCAGCTACAGCTACAGCGGCTAAATCAGTAGGGCTTACTGACCCCGCCATAATCGTATCGACAAAACTCATGCCGGTTATGGTAAGTTGGGCAACTACAATAGGACCTGCCAGTCGTAAAATGGCAAAACACTCTTTAGAAAAACGTTGTTTAAAACCCAGGAAAAAATGCTTCATGTTCACCGGAATAGTTCAGAGTAAAAGAAAAGTTGTCAAAGTCGAGTTATCACCAGGTTTCATGCAACTCTGGGTTGATTTAGAGGATACCGAGGGCTTGAAAATAGGTGCCAGTGTTGCCGTTAATGGAACGTGTTTAACGGTGGTCAACATTAGCAAACAAGGTGTTCAATTCGACTTGATTCAAGAAACGCTAAGTCTAACAAACTTAGGCACAATAAAAGAAGGGGATTTAGTAAATATTGAACGCGCTGCGAAGGTGGGTGATGAGATAGGCGGCCACTTAGTCTCTGGTCATATTCATAGCACTGCCGAAATCCTTGAATTACAACACTCAGAAAACAACTTAGGCATTCATTTAAGCCTAGAAAAAGCTTGGAAAGACTACGTGATTTACAAAGGCTTTATTTCAGTAGATGGCGCTAGCTTAACTGTAGGCAAAGTAAGCGAGCAAGGGTTTTGGTTACATATTATTCCTGAAACGCTTCGGGTAACTACTTTAGGCAGCAAGCAAGTAGGGGATTTGCTGAATATTGAAATAGACAGCGGAACTCAGACAGCCATAGATACCATTAAAAAGCTTGCAGAAAACGGTGAACTAAAACGCTGGTTAGGCTAAAAGTACTGTTCGTCGTCGGCGTCTACAAAGGCTAATAACTTGTCGTTGCTTTCATCTACTTGTAAGCGACAATGAATTGGGTTGCAACAAACTCGGCAGTCTTCATAGAAATCTTGGTTACCATTGCTCGCATCAATAATTAGCGGCGTATGGTGACCACAGGTTGGGCAGGAAATCATTTTTTCGACATAGTTTTTCATAACAACTACTCCAATATGTCCACCTTTCAATTATGGTTCAAATTCGCAAGAACCACGAGTCTTCAGATCAATAAACCATAAGCTATTGAAGTTATCTGCGCAGACCTTTAATATTGCGCATCTTTTAAGTGCATTAAGTACTCAATTTTATCGACTAAATCATGTGATGTTGCGTAGGCATCACCACTGTATGAGCAAGGATAAATATGCCAGTTATTACTCTTCCTGACGGTAGTCAACGTCAATTCGAAAACCCAGTTTCAACTTTAGATATCGCTGCAGATATTGGCCCAGGCCTAGCTAAAGCGTGTATAGCAGGCCGTGTAAACGGCGAACGCGTAGATGCTTGTGAGCTTATTTCTGAAGATTCACAAGTAGCGATTATCACCGCTAAAGACGAAGATGGTTTAGAGATTATTCGCCACTCTTGTGCTCACTTATTGGGTCATGCCATTAAACAAATGTGGCCAGAAACCAAAATGGCCATTGGCCCAACAATTGATAATGGTTTTTACTACGACATTGATTTAGAGCACTCGCTAACTCAAGAAGATATTGAGAATCTTGAAAAGCGCATGAAGGCGCTGGCTAAAACCAATTACGATGTGGTTAAGAAAACAGTTCCTCTTGCGGAAGCAAAAGCGGTATTCGAAGAACGCGAAGAGCCATACAAGCTAGAAATTATTGAAGGCATTGAGGCAAGCGCTACTCCAGGCCTATATCATCACGAAGAATACGTAGATATGTGTCGTGGTCCTCACGTGCCAAACATGAAGTTTTGTCATCACTTTAAATTGATGAAAGTTGCCGGTGCTTATTGGCGTGGTGATAGCAAAAACAAAATGCTACAACGTGTATACGGCACAGCATGGGCAGATAAAAAGCAACTTGCTGCTTATTTAAAGCGCCTTGAAGAAGCTGCTAAGCGTGACCACCGTAAAATCGGTAAACAGCTAGATCTTTACCACATGCAAGAAGAAGCACCAGGTATGGTGTTCTGGCATGACTCAGGCTGGACAATTTTCCGCCAGTTAGAAAGTTACATACGCGAACAACTTTCTAAATACGAATACCAAGAAGTTAAAGCGCCACAAATCATGGACCGCAGCTTGTGGGAGAAATCAGGTCACTGGGATAAATACTCAGATGGCATGTTTACTACCCAATCAGAAAGCCGTGAGTACGCTGTTAAACCAATGAACTGTCCCGGTCATGTTCAAATCTTTAACCAAGGTTTGAAGTCTTACCGTGATCTTCCGTTACGTATGGCGGAGTTTGGCTCTTGTCACCGTAACGAGCCATCTGGCTCTTTGCACGGTTTAATGCGCGTACGTGGATTTACTCAAGATGATGCCCACATATTCTGTACAGAAGATCAAATTCAAGACGAAGTAGCCTCTTGTATCGACATGGTATACGAGACATACAAAACCTTTGGCTTTGAAGAAATTGAAGTAAAACTCTCTACGCGTCCTGAACAACGCGTTGGTGATGACGAAACTTGGGATAAATCTGAAAAAGCTTTAGCTGATGCACTAAGCTCTAAAGGTATCGAGTTTTCATACCTACCAGGCGAAGGCGCCTTTTATGGTCCTAAGATTGAGTTCACTCTTCACGATTGTCTCGATAGAGCATGGCAATGTGGTACCGTTCAACTAGACTTCTCTATGCCTGGTCGCTTGGCGGCTTCTTTTGTAGGTGAAGATAATGAACGCCATGTGCCGGTAATGATTCACCGCGCTATTTTAGGTTCTATTGAACGCTTTATCGGTATTTTAACCGAAGAATACTCGGGCTTTTTCCCGACATGGTTAGCTCCTCGCCAAGTTGTGGTGATGAATATTACCGATAAACAGGCCGATTTTACCCATCAAGTAGTAAAAAAATTAAATAAACAGGGCATTAGAGCCATTGCGGACTTGAGAAATGAGAAGATAGGCTTTAAAATCCGCGAACATACTCTAAAGCGTATTCCTTACTTACTGGTTGTCGGCGATAAAGAAGTCGAAAGTAATGAGGTTGCGGTTAGAACTCGTAAGGGCGATGACTTAGGCAAATTTGCAGTAGACAAGTTTGTTGAGAAGATTAAGCAAGAAATCGCCAATCGTGACAATAATTGTATTGAGGTATAAATTATAAAAACCGGAAGACGTGGTCAGCAACAAGCTGCAAGAGCACATAAGATAAATGAAGAAATTCAAGCCCAAGAAGTACGCCTTAACGGCTTAGATGGCGAGTCCATTGGCATTGTAAGTTTGAATGAAGCGCTAAACATCGCTGAAGAATCTGGCGTTGATTTAGTTGAAATTAGTCCGAATGCTGAACCACCTGTTTGTCGGGTCATGGATTACGGTAAGTTCATTTACGAGAAGAGTAAATCTGTAAAAGAACAGAAGAAGAAGCAAAAACAGATTCAGGTTAAGGAAATTAAATTCCGACCTGGAACTGACGAAGGCGACTATCAGGTAAAACTACGCAACCTGGTTCGCTTTCTAGAAGAGGGTAACAAAGCTAAAGTAACGCTACGTTTTCGTGGTCGTGAAATGGCACACCAGAGCCTCGGCTTTGATCTACTAAATCGCATTAAAGGTGATTTAGAAGAGTTAGCAGTTGTGGAAGCTTTTCCAAAAATGGAAGGTCGCCAAGCTGTTATGGTGTTAGGCCCTAAAAAGAAGTAACTAAGGCTTCCAAGTAACGAACAGCTTACTTTAACAGTAAGCTGTTTTTGTTCGCCTTTAGTTATATGTTGTTAATATCGCAATGCGGAGTGCATGTAAAATGCCAAAAATGAAATCGAACAAAGGCGCTGCTAAGCGCTTTAAGAAAACTGCTTCTGGTGGTTTTAAATACAAACAAGCTGGTCTTCGTCACATCCTGACTAAGCGCCGTACTAAGGTTAAACGTCACCTTCGTCCGAAGGGTATGATTGCTGCTTCTGATGTTGCATCAATTGTTCGCATGTTGCCGTACGCATAAGTTTAGAGGAAATTAAGAATGGCCAGAGTTAAACGCGGTGTACAAGCACGTGCACGTCATAAGAAAGTCTTAAAACAAGCCAAAGGTTACTACGGAGCACGTTCACGTGTTTATCGCGTAGCCTTCCAAGCGGTAATCAAAGCGGGTCAATACGCTTACCGTGACCGTCGTCAGCGTAAACGTCAATTCCGTCAATTATGGATTGCACGTATTAATGCTGCTTCTCGTCAAAATGGTTTGTCTTACAGCCGTTTCATTGACGGACTTAAAAAAGCATCTATCGAAATCGATCGTAAGATCCTAGCTGATATTGCTGTTTTTGATAAAGCAGCATTCACAGTATTGGTAGAAAAAGCAAAAGCTGCTTTATAAGTTTTATCAAGTTTGTGAAAAGGGAGCTTAGGCTCCCTTTTTTATTGCCTTTTTAGTCTCTCAAATTGGCTTGTTTAGCCATAACTCCTCTGACGACTCTATTGGTATCTAGCTACCTGCTTAAATAGCCAACAAACTCCTGTAAAAATCCTTATCAAACAAGCTTCGGCGCTAGCCAACAGCGATTCATTAAAGTACTATTTCCGGTCTTATTAAATACTAAAAATCAGCCGTTCCCTTGGCGGAATATGAGGAAATCATGCTAGATCTTGATGCGCTAATCAATCAGGCGAAGACTCACATAGAAGCAGCTTCTGCGATTAACGAACTAGATAACGTTCGCGTAGAGTACTTAGGTAAAAAAGGGTTAATGACTAAACAGCTACAGGGACTTGGCAAATTATCGCCTGAAGAGCGTCCTCAAGCTGGGCAACTTATTAACCAAGCCAAACAAGCTATCCAAGAAGCCTTAAATCAAAAACGTGAGCTGTTAGTTCAACAAGAACTAAACGCTAAATTGGCGGCCGAAACCGTTGACGTTACATTACCAGGTCGAACCGATGAATTAGGCGGTTTGCATCCTGTAACAAGAACCATTGAACGTATTCAAACGTTTTTTGGTGAGTTAGGTTTCCAAGTTAAATCTGGTCCAGAAATCGAAGATGGTTTCCATAACTTCGATGCACTGAATATTCCCGAGCATCACCCAGCGCGTGCTGACCACGATACTTTTTACTTTAATCCCGATTTGGTATTACGTACCCAAACTTCTGGTGTACAAATCCGAACCATGGAAACCGAAAAGCCGCCAATCAGAATTATTTCTCCTGGCCGAGTATACCGCAACGATTACGACCAAACGCATACGCCTATGTTCCATCAGGTTGAAGGTTTGATGGTAGACAAGAATGTTAACTTCACCGAGTTAAAAGGCGTGTTGTACGATTTCTTGCAAAACTTTTTTGAAGAAGACATGCAAGTGCGTTTTCGTCCTTCTTATTTCCCATTTACCGAGACATCCGCTGAAGTTGATGTACTAGGTAAGAATGGTTGGTTGGAAGTACTTGGTTGCGGAATGGTTCATCCAAACGTATTACGCGCAGTAAACATTGACCCTGAAGAGTACACCGGTTTCGCCTTTGGTATGGGTGTAGAACGTTTAACTATGTTGCGTTACGGCGTAAACGATTTACGTTCATTCTTCGAAAATGACTTACGTTTCCTAAAACAATTTAATTAAGGGTTAATTGAGATGAAATTTAGCGAATCCTGGCTAAGAGAGTGGGTTAACCCAAGTGTTTCTCGTGAAGAGTTAGCCGAACAAATTACCATGGCTGGCCTAGAAGTAGATGGCGTAGAGCCGGTAGCAGCTGATTTTAACGGTGTTGTTATTGGTGAAGTCGTTGAGTGTGGTCAACATCCAGACGCCGACAAACTTCGCGTTACTAAAATTAATGTTGGTGGTGATGAGCTGCTTGATATTGTTTGTGGCGCGCCAAACTGTCGCCAAGGTTTAAAAGTAGCGGTAGCTACTGTTGGTGCAGTTTTACCTGGCGATTTTAAGATCAAAAAAGCCAAACTACGTGGTCAACCATCGCACGGTATGTTGTGTGCTTACAGTGAACTGGGCATTAGCGACGAGTCAGACGGCATCATGGAACTACCTAGTGGTGCGCCTATTGGCACTGACTTACGTGAGTACTTAAAGCTCAACGACGTAATCATAGAAGTTGATTTAACCCCTAACCGAGCTGATTGTTTAAGCCTCCGTGGTTTAGCGCGTGAAGTTGGAGTACTTAACCAACTAGACGTAGCAGAACCGCAGTGGCAAAACGCTGCAATTAGCATTGAAGATACGTTCGCAGTAAATGTTGAAGCCACCGAACAATGTCCACGTTATTTAGGCCGTGTGATTAAAGGTGTAAACGTAAAAGCAGCTACGCCTCTTTGGATGCAAGAACGCCTACGTCGCAGCGGTATTCGCTCAATTGACCCGGTAGTTGATATCACTAACTACGTGTTAATTGAACAAGGCCAGCCAATGCACGCCTTCGATTTAGCTAAGTTAACTGGCTCAATTGACGTTCGTTTAGCGAACAATGGTGAAAAGCTGGTATTGCTAGACGGTAACGAAGTTGAACTTAAAGACAATACCTTAGCAATTTGTGACCAAAGCGGCCCAATTGCAATGGCGGGTATTTTTGGTGGCGAGAAAACCGGTGTCACCGAAACGAGCCAAGATATCTTTTTGGAATGTGCCTTCTTTAGCAAGTTAGCGATTACCGGTAGAGCTAGACAGTATGGTTTACATACTGACTCATCTCACCGTTATGAACGTGGTGTTGATTATCAACTACAAAATCAAGCAATGGAGCGTGCTACCCAACTACTGGTAGAAATCTGTGGTGGTGAAGTAGGTCCAGTGATTGAAGCCGGCGACCAGGCTAAACTTCCTAGCGCTAAAACTATTGTTCTTCGCCATGCTCGTTTAGAAAAAGTTGTTGGTTATAACTTTGCTAAACAGCAAGTTACCGAAATCCTTACCCGTTTGGGTATGTCCGTAACAGAAACCGAACAAGGTTGGGAAGCAACGGCACCAAGCTATCGCTTTGACATGGATATCGAAGAAGATCTAATCGAAGAAGTAGCTCGCATCTACGGTTACAACAACATTCCAAATGTTTCTCCGGTTGCTTCATTAAAGATGAGTCAACACCAAGAAGTAGAGTTGCCAGCAGCCAAAGTACGCCAACTACTGTGTGCCCGTGGTTACCAAGAAGCGGTAACTTACAGTTTTGTAGACCCTAAACGTCAACAATTGCTGCACCCACAACAAGAAACAATGGTACTGCCACACCCAATATCGGTAGAAATGTCGGTAATGCGTTTAAGCTTACTTACTGGTTTGCTAGACACAGTTTCTTACAACCAGAAGCGCCAGCAACCTCGAGTTAGAGTATTTGAATCTGGCTTACGTTTTGTACCTGATCAAAATGCAGAAAATGGTGTAAGCCAAACTGCGATGTTGGCTGGTGTTATTAGCGGTAATGCTAATCAAGAAGCATGGAATAGCACCGAACGTGAATTAGACTTCTTTGATATTAAAGGTGATGTAGAGGCACTGATTCAGCAAACTGCCGATGCAGAATCATTTAGTTTTGAAGTGACTCAAAATCCTGCTCTACACCCTGGCCAAGCTGCAAATATTTTACGTAACGGCGAAGTAGTCGGTTATGTTGGCGCATTGCACCCACAGCACCTTAAAGCTTTCGGCTTAAGCGGGAAGATTTTTGTATTCGAGCTTGAGTTAGCGGCTGTTACTGTGCGCAATTTACCAGATGCTCAGCCTGTTTCTAAGTTCCCGGCTAACCGTCGTGACTTGGCTTTATTGGTATCACAGCAAGTAAAAGCTAGCGATTTATTAAATTGCATTAAGAAAGTTGGCGGAAATCAATTAGTTGGCGTAAACTTATTCGATGTATACAAAGGGAAAGGCATTGCAGACGATATGCAAAGTATTGCTATCAGTTTAACTCTGCAAGAACAAAGCCGCACCCTTGAAGAAAAAGAGATTGCCGCTACAGTTGATACCATTGTAGAGGCGTTACGTACAGAGTTTGACGCATCCTTGAGGGACTAGTTATGGCATTAACTAAAGCTGACCTGGCAGAAAATTTGTTTGAAAACTTAGGCTTTAGCAAAAGAGAGTCTAAAGAAGTAGTAGAAGCTTTTTTTGAAGAAATACGGGTGGCTTTGGAAAGTGGGGAGCAAGTCAAAATTTCCGGCTTCGGTAACTTTGACCTAAGGGAGAAAAATCAACGCCCTGGTCGTAACCCGAAAACGGGCGAAGACATCCCCATCTCTGCGCGTCGAGTAGTCACCTTCCGACCTGGGCAAAAGCTCAAGAGTAGGGTAGAGAACGCCGAACCTAAGTAGATATTTAGGGTATTAAAAAAGGAAGCCAATTGGCTTCCTTTTCTTTTAGTGTCTTAAAGTATTGATTCTAGTGATTTAAAATCTGACTTAAGAACAACTTAGTCCGGTCAGACTGAGGATTTTCGAAGAACTCTACGGGCTCATTCTCTTCGATAATTTCACCTCTATCCATGAATATCACTCGGTCGGCTACCTGTTTAGCAAAGCCCATCTCGTGAGTTACACAAAGCATGGTCATACCTTCGTTCGCTAGCTCAACCATAACATCAAGTACTTCACGAACCATCTCAGGGTCTAAAGCTGAGGTTGGTTCATCAAATAACATAATAGATGGATTCATACACAAGCTTCGAGCGATAGCCACACGTTGTTGCTGACCACCTGAAAGTTGCCCAGGGTACTTATCGGCTTGCTCTGGAATTTTAACCCGTTCTAAGTATTTCATTGCTGTGGCTTCAGCTTCCGCTTTCGGTATTTTTTTCACCCAAATTGGCGCTAAGCAACAGTTTTGTAAAACCGTAAGGTGAGGGAACAGGTTGAAGTGCTGAAAACACATACCTACTTCACTTCTCACTGTTTCAATACTTTTAAGGTCACTTTGTAACTCTGTACCATTAACGACTATGTCACCTTTTTGGTGTTCCTCTAAACGGTTAATACAGCGAATCATGGTCGATTTACCTGAACCAGAAGGTCCACAAATAACAATTTTTTCGCCTTTGGTTACGGTAAGATCTAAGTCTTTTAGTACGTGAAACTCACCGTACCATTTGTTCATTCCCTTGAGCTGAATAACGACTTCAGGGTTTGTTTGATTAGATGTCATGTAAAATTTCCTTATTAATGCCCTGTGTGTAGTTTCTTCTCAAGATGAATCGAATAGCGAGACATACCGAAACAGAACACCCAAAATACAAAAGCGATAAATACGTACATTTCTGTAGAGAAACCAAGCCATTCGGGATCTGCTAGTGCAGATTGACCAATAGCCAATAAATCGAATAATCCAATAACTAATACCAGGCTGGTATCTTTGAAAAGCGCAATAAAGGTATTAACAATTGAAGGGATGGTAATCTTCAATGCCTGCGGCAAGATGATTAAACCCATAGATTGCCAATAGCTTAAGTTTAGTGCTTCACCTGCTTCGTACTGACCTTTGGGGATAGCTTGTAGGCCACCGCGTATTACTTCTGCCATGTAGGCTGATTGGAACATGATGATGCCGATCATCGCGCGAAGTAGTTTGTTAAAGTCTACTTCTGAGCCTACAAACAGCGGCAGCATTACAGATGCCATAAACAACACGGTGATTAAAGGTACAGCACGCCAAAACTCAATGTAAATAGTACAAAAGCTTCGTACTATTGGCATATGAGAGCGACGCCCAAGAGCCAATAAAATACCAAAGGGTAAGGCTGCTACAATGCCTACAATAGCTAATACCAAAGTAAGCATTAAGCCACCCCATTGGTGAGTCTCTACTTTAGGTAAGCCAAATGAATCACCGAGCAATAAGAAAAATACAATTACCGGGTAGATAACTAAGCTAAAAATTGCAATTTTAGGTTTATGCGGTGTTTTCTCATAGACCAATGCAGCGATTAGAATCAGGAAAGTAACAAAGACTATATTAACTCTCCAGCGCTCAGCAGAAGGGTAAAAGCCATAAATAAGCTGAGAGAAACGATCTGCTACAAACACCCAACATGCGCCATCACTGGTACAAGCATCTCGACTATCACCAATCCAATCTGCCTCTAAGATCACCCATTGGAATGCTGATACCAGTGGTGGAACGATTAGGTAAAGAATAAACAGCGTAAAAAAACTGTTTATCCATGAAGAAAACAAGTTTTTCTTTAGCCAACCCACTAAGCCTACACTGAGGTTAGGTGGAGCTAAATCAGGTTTAAATTGATGCTCTGACATATTAACGCTCCACTAAAGCCATTTTCTTGTTGTAAATGTTCATCAAGATTGAGGTAGTAATACTGATGGTTAAGTAAACCGCCATGGTTAGAGCAATTACCTCAATAGCTTGTCCGGTTTGGTTAAGGGTTGTCCCCATAAATACTGATACTAAATCAGGATAACCAATCGCAGTCGCTAATGATGAGTTTTTAGTAAGGTTTAGATATTGGCTGGTAAGTGGTGGAATAATTACGCGCATAGCCTGGGGAATGATCACCAGCTTTAAGGCCTGAGTGCGGGTTAAACCGAGAGATTCAGCGGCTTCACTTTGCCCCTTACTCACAGCCAAAATACCTGAACGTACAATCTCGGCTATAAAGGCGGCAGTATAGGTGGTTAAAGCAACGAGCAATGCAGCTAGCTCCGGAATTACCACCATCCCCCCTTGGAAGTTAAAACCTTTGAGTGCCGGGTAATCCAAAGAAATAGGCATACCCATTACGAAAAACACTAGTAATGGCAGTAGTACAATTAGTCCAGCGGATACCGAAAACACAGGAAACGGCTGACCAGTGGCCATTTGTCGTTTTTTAGCCCACTTGGCAATAATGAATGACCCAATAATTGCAGCAATAAAGGCAAACACAACAAGGTTTCCGCCGGCTTCCAAGACTGGACTAGGCATGTATAAGCCACGAACGTTAAGGAAAACGGCTTCACCTATATGAGCACTTTGCCTAGGACTTGGCAAAGCACGAAGTACCGCAAAGTACCAAAAGAATATTTGAAGTAATAGAGGAATGTTACGCATGGTTTCAATGTAAACCGTGGCAACTTTTGAAATTAGCCAGTTATTAGATAAACGCGCCACACCCATAATAAAGCCGAGTATGGTTGCGAAAATGATACCTAATATTGATATTAAAATTGTATTTAACAGTCCAACAACGAAAGTTCGACCAAAAGTGTGGCTTTCATCGTATTCGACTAAAGATTGAATAATGCCGAAGCCCGCTGTTTGGTTCATGAAACCAAAACCAGTGGTAATGCCACGTTGTTCTAAGTTGAAAAGCGCGTTACTGATGATGTAATAGAAGAAGCCAATAACACCGATAACGACAATAATTTGGAAAACTAGCGCTCTTACGTTGGGATCAAACCAGATCTTACGAAGACTATTTGCTGAGTTATCCTTTGAAGAAGGATGAGCAGCCATATGTTGTAACCTAGTAATGTAGGATTAAAACGAAGAGAGCAGGGCAAGCCCTGCTCTAATAAGGTAGAAATTAACGAATTGGTGGAGCGTATTGGAAGCCGCCATCATTCCATAGTGCGTTAACACCACGGGCGATTCCTAGTGGAGAGCTTGCACCTACGTTTTTCTCAAAAGACTCACCGTAGCTACCTACTTGCTTAACAATGTTGTAGC
Organism: Agarivorans sp. Alg241-V36; assembly: GCF_900537085.1. Taxonomy (NCBI): domain Bacteria; kingdom Pseudomonadati; phylum Pseudomonadota; class Gammaproteobacteria; order Alteromonadales; family Alteromonadaceae; genus Agarivorans; species Agarivorans sp. Alg241-V36. Next base: position 136,196 of record NZ_UNRE01000008.1, read on the forward strand.
CCCATTTGTCATCTAAGCCTAAACCTTTACCTTTAGGGCCTTCTAAACCTAAGATACGACGAACGTTAGGGTTAGTTGACTTAAGCATATCGTCAGCGTTCGCTGAAGTTAGGCCATATTCTTCTGCATTGATCATTGCGAATAGAGACCACTTAACAATGTTTAACCATTGGTCATCACCTTGACGAACAACGGGTCCTAGAGGCTCTTTAGAAATGATTTCTGGCAATACCATCGCGCTATCTGGCTTAGCTAATTTGATGCGTAGTGCATAAAGCTGTGATTGGTCTGAGGTTAGTACGTCACAACGACCGGCTTCAAAACCTTTAACTGTTTGGTCTGAAGTATCAAATACTACTGGAGTGTATTTCATACCATGTTCACGGAAGTAATCCGCTAAGTTAAGTTCAGTTGTAGTACCTGATTGAATACAAACGGCTGCGCCGTCTAACTCTTTTGCTGAAGAAACACCCAGCTCTTTACTTACCATGAAACCTTGGCCGTCATAGTAGTTAACACCGGCGAAGTTCAAACCTAGTGAGCTGTCGCGGGTTAGCGTCCAAGTAGTGTTACGAGAAAGAATATCAATCTCTCCTGATTGAAGTGCTGTAAAGCGCTCTTTTGCAGTCAGGGGAGTATATTTAACTTTTGATGCATCACCTAAAACGGCTGCAGCAACAGCGCGACATACGTCTACATCAAGTCCTTGCCAGTTGCCGTCAGCATCTGGGTTTGAAAAACCAGGCAAGCCGGTACTTACGCCACATTGTAAGAAACCTTTACTTTTAACATTGTCTAACGTTCCTTCAGCTGCACTTGCGTTGGCAGCAAAAGCTAGTGCAACAGCAGCAACAGCTGCTTTAATATGCGTGTTTTTTAACATGTTTTCTTCCCTGTACAGTTTGTCTTCTATTGTGGGGTATATCACTCGAATAATTTGCTTGAGTGCTAATTTGAGCCAATAACAACATAAACATTCAAATATTGGGTGTCAACATTATTGTAACACCGCAATCGCGTGAGAATGCCGAATAACTGACCACTAGCGCAAATCTATTCAATATAAATGAATATAGTATCAAGCCGCTTAAGAATTTGGCTTATCAAGTTTTTATTGCGCTAGATCAAGATTAGCACAGCTGATGATAATTCCCTGATTTAGTTACCTTAAAAGTCCTAAAAGCGAGATATGTCGCAAAAGTTTAATTTTGAATGGCGTAATGGAAGTAGAAACTAGATATTTTGGTTTATGTCGAAATTCCTACTAGCTAGTATGTTAATACTTAGTTAATAAACAGTCTAAAGCGCGCTGTTACAACTTAAGTAGGATGGGGTCTTATGCTGGCTTATTATATATTTATAGTGGCTTGTACCTGAATTAGATGAAAAGAAGATGAATATGAAAAAAAATGTCATTGTTTTAACTGGGGCAGGTGTTTCTGCTGAGTCAGGTATCCAAACATTTAGAGATTCAGATGGCCTATGGGAAAAGCATCGGGTAGAAGATGTTGCCACGCCCGAGGCTTATCAGCGCTCACCAGATTTCGTTGACCAATTTTATAATCTACGCCGTAAGCAACTACAAGATGGCAATGTTCATCCAAACCCCGCTCACTTTGCATTAGCGGAGCTTGAGCAACATCAAGATATCGAACTACTGGTTATTACTCAGAATATTGACGACTTACATGAGCGTGCAGGCAGCAAAAATGTATTGCATATGCACGGCGAATTACTTAAAGCCCGTTGCCCAGTAAGTAATCAAACCACAATATGGAAACAAGATTTAGGGAGTGATGTACTGTGCACTTGTTGTCAGTTCCCAACTCGGCTTAGGCCCCATGTAGTTTGGTTTGGCGAAATGCCAATTGGTTTAGATAGAATTTATCACCAGCTGAACCACTGTGATATATTTATGGCGATCGGTACATCCGGTCATGTTTTTCCTGCAGGAGGGTTTGTTCACGAGGCTGCTAGCCATGATGCTCGCACTATTGAACTAAACTTAGAACCCTCGGAAATGCAAAGTGAATTTGGCGAACGTTATTACGGACCCGCCAGCGAATTAGTACCTGAGTTTCTTAGTGAGCTCACTTCAGAACTAAGAGTTAATAATTGAAAAGAATAATTTTACCGGGATTGCTAGCAGCACTTTTAGTTGCTTGTGAACAGTCCCCAGAGCAGCAAGCGCAATCACAAAACTTACCTCCGCTACACGAAATCGAAAATGTTCAACAGAAGAAGCAAACTTTTACCGACTTTATTACTCCTCTAATAGAAGCGAGTAATAGCAAAATTTTACAGCAACGCTCTGATGTAGAAGATATTAATGCCGAGCTTATTGCAGGCTCAGTTCTCTCTAACAAACAGAAACAAACTTTAAGCGAGCTTTCAGAGCTTTACCGAGTAGAGCAATCATTGGATGAAAAAGCCCAAGTGCAACAACTGTTAGTTAAAGTGGATTTAATTCCACCAGCATTAGTACTGGCACAAGCGGCGAATGAATCTGCTTGGGGAACCTCGCGATTTGCACGCGAAGGTAATAACTTGTTCGGTCAGTGGTGCTATAAAAAAGGTTGTGGTTTAGTACCTTTAAACCGTAACGATGGCGCGAATCACGAAGTAAGAAAGTTCGATAGCGTATATGAGTCAGTTAGCGTTTACATGAACAACCTAAATAGCCACCCGGCTTACAAAGGTTTCCAACAACAACGAAATCAGGCTCGCGCTAGCGGGGAACTAAATGCGATAGAGCTGGCTACTCAACTGAGTAGTTATTCCGAACGCGGCCAAGCCTACGTTGAAGAGTTACAGCAAATGATGAGGGTTAACCAAAAACTGTGGCCAACCCGCACACCGATAATAGCGGGTTAAAGCTCAACAACTTGAACAATACCAGCTTGGCTATGTTGGCTTGGCTGGTCTTCTAACTCTGGAGCATCAAAACCAATATCACCGCCGTTGATAATCCCGCTATCACGATTTATTGATTTAAAGTCGAACTGTTGATGGTCGAGTAGGTGCGAAGGCACAACATTTTGAACCGACCTAAACATTGATTCGATTCGACCAGGAAAACGCTTTTCCCAATCATTTAGCATTTGTTTAATTGCCTGACGTTGTAGGTTCTCCTGTGAACCACAAAGGTTACAAGGAATGATAGGAAAAGATTTTAGCTCAGCATATTTTTCCATATCGCTTTCTTTGCAATAGGCCATCGGGCGAATAACGACATGTTTACCATCATCACTCACAAGTTTAGGTGGCATGGTTTTAAGCTTGCCACCGTGGAACATGTTTAAAAATAAGGTTTCTAATATGTCGTCACGGTGATGGCCAAGGGCTATTTTTGTAGCGCCAAGCTCAGTAGCTGTTCGATACAATATCCCACGGCGCAAACGCGAGCATAACGAGCAGGTTGTCTTACCTTCTGGGATCTTATCTTTAACAATCGAGTAGGTATCTTCTTCTACGATTTTGTATTCAATGCCTAAGCCGTCAAGATATTCCGGCAATATATGCTCTGGAAAGCCCGGTTGTTTTTGGTCTAAGTTAACGGCAACAATGTCAAAATGTATCGGGGCATGAGCGCGCAAGTTCATTAGGATGTCTAGCATTGCATAACTGTCTTTACCGCCAGACAAACAAACCATTACCTTGTCGCCGTCTTCTATCATGTTGTAATCGGCTATTGCCTGACCAACATGACGACGAATTCGCTTCTGAAGTTTGTTGTGGTTGTATTGTTGTTTAGCTGTAACTGACATAGTGTGTTCCCAATAAAAAAGCGGGGCTATTATATAACCCCGCTTTGCTTAAGCAATGTTTTACGTCAGTTAAGCACTATCTATTTTTGGAAAGGACTCACAAAGTTTTGTGGTTTAAGCGCCAGCAGATCACAATCTAATTGGTCAATAACATGCTCAGCGGTATTACCAATTAGTGCTGCACTAAAGCCGCTTCTTCCAGATGTTCCCAATATAACGATTTCGGCATCTATATCGTTGGCCACCTCCGGGATTACATCGTCCGGCAAGCCTTCTTCCAGGTGGGGCGTTATCGTTTGTTCAAATTGTTCTTCAACAAACTTATTGAGTGCCGTTTTATGAAACTCCATAACGTTCTTGTTGTATTTTAGGGGATCAAAATCAGGTAGCTCTATAGCAATGTTTACCGGTGCAGCTGGGTAGGCTGTAACTACATGTAAGTTAGCATCGAGTAACTTGCTGAGATCTTTCGCCTCGTTGGCTATTCTTTCATTTAACTTGTGGTGTTCGTCATCTTCGGCGCCTGCGTGTATAGCAGCAATAATTTTGCCTTCTGTTGGCCAATCATGCTCTTTAACCATTAGCACAGGAGTGGGGCACTTACGTAAAATATGCCAATCGTTCGGCGTAAAAATAATCGACTGCAAGGTAGGATGTGGGTGAGTAGCTTTAACCACTAGGTCGTGACCAAAGTCTAGAACTTCTTCAATAACACTCTCGTATAATCGATTATTCCAAACTACCTTGGTTTCTATTTCTATCCCAGCGGTATTTGTTGCAGCTATTACTTCATTTAACCAAATATTACGTTCCTCTATAACGCCTGAGCGCATGGCTTCACGTTCTTCGCCTGAAAGCATAGAGGTCATTTCGTAAGAAAAGTCATAAATAGTGAGTAGAGCTTTGATTTTTGCCTTGTCTTCTTTTTGTGCAAGAAACACTGCACGAGACAAAGCCGCCTGGGTGTCGTGAAGGGGGTCTATAACCACCAAAATATTACGATACTTAATCATAAAGCAGCTCCTAGAATCGTCTGGAATAGCTACTTAACTTTAGCTCAATTTGTAGGAAATAAATTAGAGATAGTTAACACTGACCTAGATTTTTTACCATAGATTGATGTAAATCAGGTCAGTGATATTAGATACTTAGCTTTGTTTGGTACCAGCTAGTTGGCGAAGGGCATCACGATCTGTGATTGAAATATATTTACCTTTTACGGCAATCATATCGGCTTTTTGAAAACGTCCTAGTAAACGAGAAATGGTTTCTACGGTTAGTCCTAAGTAGTTACCGATATCACCACGCGTCATGGTTAAACGGAACTCTCTAGGAGAGAAGCCTCTTTCTGAAAAGCGTTGTGATAAACCATAGATAAAAGCAGCTAAACGTTCTTCTGCATTTTTCTTGCTTAACAACAAAATCATTTCTTGGTCTGCAACAATTTCATTGCTCATTAAGCGCATCATTTGACGGCGTAATTTAGGCATAGTGGCAGACAATTCATCCATGGTATCGAAAGGAATTTCACATACCATAGATGTTTCTAGTGCTTGAGCAAAACTTGGGTGCTCTTGGTTGTTGATAGCATCAAAACCAACTAAATCACCAGCTAAATGAAAACCGGTAATTTGTTCATCACCTTGTTCGGTAATGGTGTAAGACTTAATTGTGCCCGAACGGATGGCATATAAGCTTTTAAGCTTATCGCCAGCGGCAAATATTTCTTCGCCTTTCTGAATCGGCTTTTTACGCTCAATAATACTATCTAAGCGATCTAGCTCAGTCTCGTTAAGAGAGAAAGGGATACATAACTGGGCGATACTGCAATCTTGGCAGTGGATTTCACATCCACCAGTTTGGATTCTTTGACTAGCTTTTGGGTTAATGCTCATACTCAAACTGTGCTATAGGAGTTCGAGGCAATTCTACTCTTTATGTAATAAATTTTCTAGATCTATTGCTACAACAATGTAACAACTTGGTAGAGGCCTAAACTTAAAACACTTAGCCCTGAACAAATTTGTAATAGGCGATTTGTCATTAGTTTAGTCAGTTGTTGTCCTAACAACACAGCCAGCAACATCACACTAAAAGTGCCTAAACCAAAACTAAACATAACTCCGGCACCATTTAGCCAATTAGCTTGGCTCGCACTTAGTACTAAGGTGGAATAAACCAATCCACAGGGCAACCATCCCCAAACCATACCTAAAGGCAAACTGGCTAGCGGGTGTTGTAGTGCTAACACTTTGCTCGCCTTAGGTTGTAGCTTTGACCACAAGCCTTTGCCAAGTTGTTCAAAGGGAGTAAGTATTGACCACCACCGAGTCAGGTGGATGCCCAGCAAAATCAGCATTATCGCAGCAAACCACTGCAAACCAACCAACATATAAACCGAGCGATGAACTTGGCTAATGGCTTGAATGGAACCAGCAACAATAGCGCCGGCAATAGAGTAGCTTAAGATGCGACCGAGGTTAAAACCGATGCTCACTAACAATTTCTTTGAAGAGTTGTTAGCACGAGATCCTAATATGCAAGCAATGCCGCCACACATAGCAATACAGTGAGTAGCACCTAGCAAACCAGTGATAAAGGCAGCTGTAAAATCAGCTTGGGCTATCATCGTCTTGTTTGCTCTTATTTTTATCGTCAAACAGTATGTTGACGCCTTGACGGTCTAGGTCCTCAAACTGTTCGCTTTTTACAGCCCAGAAAAATACACCAATTCCTACACATACAAAGATGAGAGCGATAGGAATCAAGACAAAAATAATACTCATTGCTTGTTTAACCTTAAGGAATTAGTGAGTACCGCCAAAGACGATAACGACATACCAATAGCGGCCATATAGGGAGTAACTATACCCGCAACTGCTAATGGCAGTATCAAGGCATTATACCCCAAGGCCCAAGCGAGGTTTTGCGCAATAATCTTTTTGGTTTTCTTGGCAAGGTCTACTGCGGTAAGCAAGGTAGTAAGTCTGCTGCCTAACAACACGGCGTCCGCACTAGATTTTGCGATGTCGGTGCCTAAGCCCATAGCTATCGACAGCGGCGCAGCAGCCAACACTGGGCCGTCGTTTACGCCATCGCCGAGCATTAGCAGGTGAGGGGAACTTTGTGTTTTATTCTTCACAACGTCGAGTTTTTGTTGTGGCAATGTGCCACTGGCAATGTCTGTGATATGTAACTGTTTAGCAACATACTCCACTTGGGCGGAGTCATCTCCAGTTAACATAGAGAGCGAAATATCTCTTGCTTTTAAACCTTTCGAAAAACTCACCGCATCTTTTTTGATTGTGTCTGAGAGGTAGATTCTAGCAGACAAGCCATTATCAACCATCAATACCAATTCAAGCATTCCTGCAATCGGCTCTGCAGCTTGCTTACAAAAAGATGCCTTGCCTAATTTTAACTGTTTACCATCTACCATTCCGCTCAAGCCCAAACCGGTATGGTGCTCAATATTAGTTGCGGTTAAGCCTTGGTATTCACTAAAAGCATTAGCGATTGGATGGGAGCTTTGAGCTTCTAAAGCGCCAATTAGTTGAAGAGTCGTTGCCTCATCGGTGACGCCAAGGCAGTTTACTTGTTTAATTTGTAACTTGCCCTCGGTAAGCGTTCCCGTTTTATCAGATACCACAGACGTCACTTTAGCTAAGCTTTCTAATACGTGTCCACGTTTAACCAATAAACCAGTTTTAGACAATTTATGGGTGGCAGCCGTTAATGCAGCTGGTGTTGCTAAAGATAAGGCGCAGGGGCAGGTTGCAACTAAAACTGCCAAAGTAATCCAAAAAGCATCTTCTGGAGAATGGAAATGCCAGAAGGTGTAGGTGAGTGCGGCGATTACGAGTAAACCAAAAACAAAATAGCGGGCTACGCTATCGGCTATTGTTGCTATCTTAGGCTTTTCACTTTGGGCTTGTTCTTGTAAGCGCATAATATTAGCGATAAAGGTATTTTGAGATACCGCTTCTACTGCTAAATGAACCGTTTGCTCATGGTTAATAGTACCGGCAAAAACTTTGTCACCTAGTTTTTTTGTAATAGGTAAAGACTCGCCGGTTAGCGACGATTCATCAAACTCACTTTCGCCAAACACTACCTGTCCATCGGCAGGTACTACCTCGCCGGGCAAAATTACGATGATGTCTGAATGCTTAAGCTGGCTTGCAGCAATTTTTTGCTGTTGACCGGATTTATCCAGTCGCATGGCTAACTTAGGCACTAGTTTCAGCATATTTGAACTAGTTTCACTGGCCTTGCGTCTGGCTCGTAACTCAAGCAAACGGCCAAGCAGTAGCAAAAAGGTGAACATGGAAACTGACTCAAAATAAACTTCGCCAGTGCCGTTTACCGTGGCATAAAGTGATGCGCTATAGGCCCCCAATAAAGCGATGGAGACCGGTACGTCCATATTTAGCGTTTTAGCTTTTAAGCTTCGGTAAGCGCCAAAATAAAAGGGCTGTGCTGAGAACAACAATACTGGAGTCGCCATAATTAGGCTCACCCAGCGGAAATAATCTCGATAGATTAGTTCCATGTCATCAAACAGATCACCATAGAGGGCAATGGCAAACATCATTACTTGCATGGTGGCTAGGCCGGCGACGCCTAATTTGAGCAGATGGCTGTGGTATAGTTTGCGATCTATTTCTTCTTGCTTATCGGTTTGGAAAGGTGTCGCGTTATAACCAAGCTTATGCACACTTTGCAGTAGCTGACTTAACTTAACTTGCTGATCATCCCATACAAGCGTTGCACGTTGAGTCGTGGAGTTTACGTGAATTTTCTGAACGCCAGCGATATGCGATAACTGTTTTTCTATTAACCAAGCACAAGCGGCACAGGCAATGCCTTCGATAGAGAGCAGAACCTCTTTGCTGGTTTCGTTTTGAGCAACAAATTCTAACTGTACGCTTTCGTCGTCATATTCCAGCATTTTAACTAGAGCGTCTGGCACTAGATCTTGAGCGCTAGGTGCGGCAGCTGTTCTGTGCTGGTAATAGTCTTCTAAGCCGCTTTCTATAATTGTTTGCGCTACGGCTGCACAACCTTGGCAACACATTGCTTGAGAGCTGCCAAGAATTGAAACATGTAAATTTACGCCCTTGGGAATAACTTCGTTACAGTGAAAACACAGGCCTTGATTACTTGCCATCTATTTCTTCTGCTGTGTAAAGCGGGAGTTGTAACTCTTCCTGTAATCTCCAGGTATCATCCATTGGACTAATGCGAATAAACCAACGGCCAGATTCATTAAGATCATCGCCAAAGCGGTAGCGACCGTTTGCATCAGCAGTTACGACATAACTGCGGTCATTTTTAGCCAGAGTTTTATGCGCTAACTCGACTTTCAGTGGTTGGTTTTTTAAGGATTCAGGCAATGACATATCCAATACCAAACCATTGGTAGCAGGCGAAACAGATGCTTTGATCCCCATTTGTCCTGCTTTTTGGATTAACGATAAGTCAGCATTTATTGCCTTGCCTTTTTTGTAGTAAGACTCAACTACCATGTCGTTGTTGGTTGTAGCAGCAATATAAAAAGTAGTTAAGCTAGCAATTACTGCAGCCATAGGCAGCGCGATTAAAAACCACGGCCAAAATTGTTTATACCAAGCTTGTTGCATAACAGCATACTTCCATTCACAAGGGGGCTTAAATATAACAAAAAAAAACGACGCATAGGCGTCGCTTTTTATAAATTTTAAGTCTATTCGCTCTTAGAAAGCTGATATACGTAGGCAGAAATAAGCTGGATCTTATCTTCTCCTAGAATATCCTTCCAAGCAGGCATCACGCCGTTACGACCATAACGTAGAGTTTCTTCAACCGCGCGACGTGAACCACCGTATAACCAAATACCATTGGTTAAGTTTGGTGCGCCAAGCGTTTGGTTACCAGTGCCGTCAGCGCCATGACAAGCGGCACATACTGCAAAGCGGTTTTTACCGTTAGCTGCATCTACATCATTAACCTTACGGCCAGATAAGCTAAGAACATAGGCGGTAACTTCTTTAATCCCGTCATCACCCAATACTTCTTCCCAACCAGGCATTTGACCTTGGCGGCCATGCATAAGAGTAGTTTTAATCGCTTCGCCGCTTCCACCGTATAACCAATCACCGTCGGTTAAGTTAGGGAAGCCTTTGCCACCACGTGCCGAAGAACCATGACACTGCGAACAGTTTTGTAGATACAAGCGTTGGCCAATTTTAACCGCTGCAGGATCTTCAGAAAGTTCTTCTACGCTCCGGTACTCGCCAGATTCGTTGTAAGCAACTTGGCGGAAAACTTCTCCAAATCGAGCATCGGCTTTTTCAAGTTCACCTTGATATTGGTTAGCAACATTGCCTTCGTATGCGGCTACGCGTTCTTGGCCTTCAGCAATGCTCTTAATACCCATTTCTGAGCTCTTCCAACCAAGGAAACCCTGCCAGTTACCTAAACCTGGGTAGGCTGCTAAATACACCAACGAGAAAATAATGGTGATAATAAACATGTAAGACCACCACTTAGGAAGAGGGTTGTTTAACTCCTCAATTCCATCAAACTCGTGGCCCATTGACTCACCTTCTTTAATGCCGGTGTTGTTCTTGTTACACGCTCTAAGCAGCAAATAACATCCTAGAATGCTGCCTAAAGTTATTACAGTAATCCACACGCTCCAAAATGTGCTCATTTTTTCTGTGCTCCTTCAAATTCCTTTGTCGGGCTAGTTTTAGGCTCGTCGGCAAAAACCAAGTTGGCAGCTTCAGTAAAATCCTTTTTGCGTTTCTTGCTGTAGGCCCAGGCAAAAATGCCAATAAATATCGCCATTAAGAATGCAGTGTATAGGCCGCTAAATGTACCAAAGTCCATAACTAACTCCTTATTTTAATGCTGTACCCAACACTTGTAAGTAAGCTATTAAAGCTTCCATTTCGGTTTTGCCTTTAACGGCTTCTTCTGCACCTTCGACGTCAGCGTCGGTATAAGGCACACCAAAATGGTTTTTAAATAGCGCTAGTTTCTTACCAGTTAACGAGCCATCTACTAGGTTTTCCTCTAACCAAGGGAAACCAGGCATGTTTGACTCAGGTACTACATCGCGTGGATTAATAAGGTGTACGCGGTGCCACTCATCTGAATAACGTTGGCCAACACGTGCTAGATCAGGTCCAGTTCGCTTAGAACCCCACAAGAATGGATGCTCCCATACACTTTCACCGGCTACCGAGTAGTGGCCATAGCGTTCTGTTTCAGCACGGAAAGGGCGAATCATTTGGCTGTGGCAGTTACTACAGCCTTCGCGAATGTAAATATCGCGACCTTCCATTTCCAGAGCAGTGTAAGGCACTAGGCCGTCTACTGGCTCAGTGGTTTCCGGTTGGAAAATTAGCGGGGTGATTTGCACTAAACCACCAAAACTAATCGCGATAACAATGAATATGGCCAGTAAGCCAACATTCTTTTCGATTAACTCATGCTTCATGTTATGCCTCCTGTCCGTGTTCAATCGCTTCTAAAGAGCCTTTCTCTGCGGTAATTGTTTTATAAGCGTTGTAAGCCATAACAAACATACCGCTTAAGAAGAACACACCACCTATAAAGCGAACAAAGTAGAATGGGTAAGAAGCCTGCAACGACTCAACAAATGAGTAAGTTAAGGTGCCGTCTTCGTTTACCGCACGCCACATCAAACCTTGCATAACACCAGAAATCCACATTGCTACGATGTATAGAACAACGCCGATTGTAGCTAGCCAGAAGTGAGTATTAATCAGCTTGGTGCTGTACATACGACCTTGGCCGAACAACACGGGAATTAAGTGATAAACACTACCAATAGATACCATGGCTACCCAACCCAAAGCACCAGAGTGAACGTGACCAACAGTCCAGTCAGTGTAGTGAGATAAGGCGTTTACGGTTTTAATTGCCATCATTGGGCCTTCGAAGGTAGACATACCGTAGAAAGATAATGAAACAATTAGGAAACGTAGAATTGGATCGTAACGTAGTTTATGCCAAGCACCAGACAAGGTCATAATACCGTTAATCATACCGCCCCAAGAAGGAGCAAATAAGATAAGAGACATCACCATACCTAAAGACTGCGCCCAATCAGGAAGTGCAGTGTAATGTAGGTGGTGAGGGCCGGCCCAAATGTAAATTGATACTAGCGCCCAGAAGTGAACGATAGATAAACGGTAACTATATACCGGGCGACCTGCTTGCTTAGGAACGAAGTAGTACATCATGCCCAAGAAGCCCGCTGTAAGTAAGAAACCAACCGCGTTGTGGCCGTACCACCACTGAACCATTGCATCAACGGCGCCAGCGTAAATAGAGTACGACTTAGTCATAGTTAGCGGAATGGCAGCATTGTTTACAATGTGCAATACAGCAACGGTGATAATAAAGGCACCAAAGAACCAGTTAGCTACATAGATATGCGAAGTTTTTCTTTTGACCAAGGTGCCAAAGAAGACTATTCCATAAGCCACCCATACAATCGCGATTGCTATGCCAATTGGCCATTCTAGTTCCGCATACTCTTTTGATGTAGTGAAACCCATAGGCAGTGTTATCGCAGCCGATACGATAATCAAATTCCAACCCCAGAATACGAAGGAGGCGAGAGGGCCACCAAAGAGTCGGGTTTGACAAGTACGCTGTACCACGTAAAAAGAACAAGCCATTAATGCACTGGTACCAAATGCAAAAATAACGGCGTTTGTGTGAAGGGGACGTAACCGGCTATAAGTTAGCCAAGGAGTATCGAAGTTAAGGGCAGGCCAAATTAATTGCGCCGCAATTAATACACCAACACCCATGCCTACTATACCCCAAACAATGGTCATTACAGTAAACTGGCGAACAACCGTGTAGTTGTAATCAGTCTCTGTGCTAGCTGCTTGGTTCATAAATACATGCTTCCGTTGCTATTTATTATTTGTTTAAGCGAGTTTGATGCAATGGCATCAACAACATGAAACGAATTGTTAAACTACATTCACGTTTAGCACGAATAGAGCCTATAACCAGTAGCTTAACGGCGCGATCATACTTCATCGACTAAGCAAATAACAGTTTGAAAAACTAGTTATTTGCATATCTTCGCTAAATATTTAACAAATCTTTTCCAATCAACAAACCGCATTGATCTAGATCAATTATGAACCAATAATTTACATTCGCGTAACCAAAAAACTGCTTTGCGCAACATTATATTTCAGCCATGCGCTTTAGCTCGGGGCTAGAGCCAATAAGACCTAGTTCAAAACATTCGTGTTATTTTGGTGAAACGCTTAATTTTTATTCGTTGTTGTTATTAAATTGTTGATTTTAAGACTATAGTTACAACTGATTATTTTGATCGATGGATTGGTAAGCAAGGATACTTTATGGAAAACAGGGCCACTGTTCTTATTGTGGATGATACCCCAGAGAACATCGACGTATTGGCAGGCATTCTGCGAAATGATTATAAATTACAAGTGGCACGTAATGGCGACATGGCATTAAAGATTGTTTCTAAGGCCAATAAACCCGACCTAATACTGCTAGATATTATGATGCCAGGTATAGATGGCTTTGAAGTGTGTCGCCGCTTAAAAGAAGATTTAAGCACTCGCCATATTCCCGTTATTTTTGTAACAGCCAAAATTAGCCCCGCTGATGAACTAAAAGGTTTAGAGCTTGGCGCAGTAGACTACATCACCAAACCAGTAAGCCCCCCGGTGGTAAAGGTTAGGGTAAAAACCCAACTCGCTTTGTACAACCAAAACCGCGAATTAGACCGTAAAGTTAAACAACAAACCGATGTTATCAACACTACGCGATTACAGATCATTCAACGCTTAGGCCGAGCTGCAGAGTACAAAGATAACGAAACGGGTATGCATGTTATTCGAATGAGCTACTACTCTCGAATACTTGGTTTAGCCGCTGGAATGAGTGAAAGGGACGCCGACATTCTAATGAATGCCGCACCTATGCACGATATTGGCAAAATAGGCATTCCAGATCGGGTTTTACAAAAACCTGGCAAATTAGACGCCGAAGAATGGGAAATAATGCAGAGCCATGCCTTAATAGGTGGCGAAATTCTTGGCGAGGGCGATAGCTCAGAATTACTTGAACTGGCTCGAACAGTCGCTTTAACTCACCACGAAAAATGGAACGGAAAAGGTTACCCTAATGGACTTGCTGGGGAAGATATTCCCATTGAAGGGCGTATTGTAGCCATAGCAGACGTTTTTGATGCTCTCACTTGTGAACGTCCTTACAAAAAGGCTTGGCCAGTAGAACAAGCTATCGAACTCTTAGAAAGCGAAGCCGGCAGCCATTTTGACCCTAGATTAGTGCCATTGTTCATCGAAGCTCTTCCAGAAATACTAGAAGTAAAAGAACGATTTAAAGAGTCACTAGAAGAATAAAAGCTTAACCGCGAAGGAAGCGCGTTTACATGCAACTAAATAAACTTACCGTGCTAATCGTTGATGATATGGCACCAATAAGAAAAATCACTTACGAGCAATTAAGACGCTTTGGCATTGGCCAAGTCATACAGGCAGAGAACGGAGCGCAAGCACTAAATGTGCTAAAAAAGCGAAACGTAGATCTAATATTGTCTGATTGGAATATGCCGGTAATGACTGGTATTGAATTTCTAAAACAAGTCAGACAGTCAGAAACATGGCGGCATATTCCGTTCATTATGATTACCGCAGAAGCAGAACGCGATAGAGTTTCTGAAGCCATTGGCCAAGGCGTAACCGATTTAATTATTAAACCGTTCACCACCGCGTTGTTGCAAGCAAGGTTACAGCAAGCAGCAAAAGGCGATGTTAGAAATCGTCAATCACTCGTAAACGAAGACGAGCCAGAATTAGAAGAAGTTCAATTGGCCGACCCCGAGCCAGAGACTCCAGCCCCCATAGCTACAACTAAGCAAAACACCATATTAGTCGTGGACGATACTCCAGAAAATTTAACCTTGTTAGGGGGATTACTACGTGATGACTACCGTGTACTACTCACTAAAACCGGTAAAAAGGCATTAGAGATCTGTTGCTCAGAAACACCACCAGACCTTGTATTACTTGATGTAATGATGCCAGAAATGGACGGTTACGAAGTATTGGAGAAGCTTCGCCAACATCCTAACTCGCAACATATTCCGGTTATCTTTGTTACTGCTTTAACCGAAATTGGCGATCAAACCAAAGGCCTAGAAGGTGGAGCAATTGACTACATCACTAAGCCCATTCAACCAGAACTACTAAAACTTAGAGTGCGTAATCATCTGCGCTCAGTCGATCTACATAAACACCTACAAAGTGATTTAGATAATCTAATCGAAAAAGAGAAGCTAAAAAACAGTGTGGATCAGTTGTTAAGGCACGATTTAAAGGGCCCAATTGCCGGTATCGTTGCCTTAGCTGAACAAATAAAAACCGATCGTCAAGCAACTGCTAGTATTAACGAAAGCTCAGTGATGATAGACGAACTGTCTATGCAGTTACTCAACATGATTAACCTATCAACCGAGTTATATAAAATCGAGCAGGGCCGCTTTGAACTTAAGGCTAAGCCATTTTCTGTACATTTAATGCTTAAGAAAATGTTAACCGTAGTAAGAAAAACTTTTAGCACCAAGCAACTATTAATGTACTTAGAGCCAGAAGAAGAAGATCCAGGTAACGAAGTATTAGCCTTAGGTGATCAGTCCTTAAGTTATTCGCTGTTTTTTAATCTGCTTAAAAACGCCTGTGAAGCAGCACCTAGCCGCAGTCGAGTTTCAGTATCGATTAACGTTGTAGATCAAAAGGTTCAGGTGACTACTGAGAATGTAGGCGCAGTGCCCGATGCCATTAGAGAAAACTTTTGGGAAAAGTATGTTACGTCAGGAAAAGATACCGGCACTGGCTTAGGCACGTATTCGGTTAGCTTACTTAGCGATGCGCAAAATGGCGAAGTTAGTATGCGTACCAGCGATAAAGACAATACCACTACAATTACTGTGGCGCTGCCACTCTCAAATTAGTTTTAATCGGATAACGAGGAACTACGATGAAAAACCTACTCACAGCTTTTAGTGTCACCTTATTGTTTATTAGTAGCTTTAGCTTTGCAGGTGTAGAGGAAGACAGGGCTGAATACAATAAATCAGCCAACGAGACCATCGCTAAATTTAAACAAGAAAAGCCCGATATATCGGGGAAAATGTCCAGCGGTGTGGGCTATGCAGTATTCAGCAACGTGGGCGTTAATTTGTTTGTTATTTCGGCTGGCGGTGGAACCGGTATAGCGGTTGATAACGCCTCAGGTAAGAAAACCTATATGAAAATGGGCGAGGCTGGCGTAGGCTTTGGTTTAGGTGTAAAAGATTTCCGTGCATTAATGATCTTTAAAACTCGGGAAGCCTTTGACAAGTTTGTAGAAAGTGGTTGGTTATTTGGCGCCCAAGCAGATGCAGCAGCAACCGCTGGTGATAAAGGTGGTTCTGCCGAAGTAGAAGGCGCCATTGGTGATGTAGAAATTTATCAGTTAACTGAAGCCGGGCTGTCTTTAGAAGCCACCATTAAAGGCACCAAGTTTTGGCAAGATGGTGATTTAAACTAAAAATTGCAGCTACACTTTAATAGCCAGCGATAAGCTGGCTTTTTTATTAAGGGCTTCGCATGATGCAACTGGTCACTTTTACTCTCGTTGTCGCTTCGTTGTTAACTAGTGTTTTTGCCTGTGCTTTAGAATTCAAAGCTGTTTCAACTAACGCAAATGCGCTCATTCAACAATGGCACAAACAAGAGTTACAAGCGCAAGGTGGTGAGTTTGGCTCGCATGGTTGGTGGCCATGGGGAGTAGGCGGGTTTGACTACGACAACGACGGTGATGTAGATCTTTACCTTTCTCACCACGGTACGCCAGGTGGCAAGTTATTAGTTAATCAGTTGATACCTAGTGGCGTTCTAGAATTTAAAAGCCTTAGCACTAAGCAGAAATTACCAGGCGCCGACGACAAACCGTGGTTTTTTGATTTTAACGGTGACGGTTGGCTCGACATAGCGGCATTTTCTGATGAGAAAAAGAATCCCTATGTAATAAACAAGCAAGGCGAATTTAACGTAGCTTCGCCTAAAGAAACCTTTTCTCCAGTGTCCTATCCAAAAACAGTTACAGACCTTAATCAAGATGGCTACTTAGATTTAGATGCAGGGCGCAAAGGCGCGTTCTTATACCAAGTCGATAAACAAACATTCCAACGCGATAAAAGCTACGACTCTAGTGACAACAATCTTCTGCCTTTAAAATACCAACAGATTGAACAAGACTTTAAGGCCAACAATAAAAAGAACCGATTTTTCCGAGCAACTACCTACCAGCACTTTATAAACCGTTCACCAATACCAAGCCCAATGCTTGCACCTATTGATCTCAATAACGATCAACAGAAAGACATTATTGTAGCTGGACACGGCGGCTATGGCGGCGATCACCTAGGCTGGTATTTTCTAGCAAGTAACCAAGGTTACACATTATCAAACAAGTCGCTCAAGCTTCCAGAACACGCAACACCAATCTTTGTCGGTGATTTAAATGGCGATCATCGCCAAGACTTAATCACAACCGGTAAAGGAAAAGGCGACGTTTATCTGCAAACAGACAAAGGTTTTGTTAAGCAAAACTCCCCATTAAGCAAAATGCTAAATGCCGGTGCACCTTATCTTGTTCGAGTATTTGCAGTGGACTTTGACAACGACAGAGACTTGGATCTGCTACTTTCTAATCCACGGAAAAAGTACGGGAGAGTTTGGGAAAACGATGGTCAAGGGAAGTTTAAACAAGTACTAAGCTTTAATGGCTGGGATTCTAACCCAGTGTTTATCACTGATCTAAACAACGATTTACGCCAGGATATTGTGATAGGTGGAGCTAGCAATCAGCAGCTTCAAGTGTTCTTAAATACCGGGCAAAATCAACAAAACAGCCTGTACATTTACCCACGCTATAAACAGCCCAACCCATATGCAGTTGATGCAGTAGTTAAGATATATAACGGTGAAAACCTAATCGAGCAACAAAGGGCGAGGTGGGACGGTTTGCCTTTGGTCTTCTCGTTAGGAAAATTAAGCAAAGTTACTGCAGAGATAACATTTAGTGATGGAACAACAGATCGTTACCAAGATTTAGTCGCCAATCATAATTACACACTTATTTATAAAGGCGGCAAATTTATCGGTCATATTCCGGCTAACTTAGTAGCTCAGTATTAGTGGAAAAGGAGTAGGGCAAAGCGAGCACTTTGCCCAAACAACTAAAATTCTTTTGGTGCAAATCCGGTAACTTCTTTAACGCCCATTTCACGGCCTAGTGCTGTCATTGGGTGTACTACCACCAAACCTTTCACAGACTTCTTCAACTTACCCATATCTGCTTGTTCTTGTTTAGTCAGCACGCGGTTAAAGGGAAGGGACTTAACATCGCCGCCTTGTTGGCTTATTTTTTTGGTTTGCTGAGCTTTAACACTTTTTAGTTTTTTAGTTAGTGCGGTAATCGTAGTATTGAACTGATTAATCATCACAGTATCACCACGCTCGTGGGCGGCATCTAACTTACGTTTTGCCGTGTCTAATTTATTGTGAATTGATTGAAGTTCATTTTTTAAGTTCATTGTAAATCCTAAGGCTCACATCGAGCATTCATCATTCAGGCCTGTTAGCCAATCGCTTATTATAGCAGTAAGTTTGGCTTAGGTTTTACATTTATAGAGCAAACAATTTATGGGCCTAATGCCGATAATGCTATTTATCGGCAATTGCTTTTAAGGTTATAATGTCATTATTATTCAGTAGCTTATATTCGACCATGCTAATGCTTCCGCCGGCCATTCCACTGTTTGATTCCATTCAATATCTTGAAGACGGTAATGCAATCGTTAACCAACATCTTGCAGAAATCACCGTAAGTGCGGTTAGCGATGCAGGCTTCGTTTATGAATACGCAGTAGATTGGTTGCTGGAACAGCGTCACAGCGAAAACAATTACAAAACTTATCGAAGCGAACTCACCAGCTTTTTACATTGGGCTTATACCGTTGAGCAAATATCCTTATCTTTGGTGACGAGACGGGTACTTAGTAAATATTTAGACTACTGTTGCAAGCCGCCGCTGGAGCTAATCGCTTATCGAAATGTTGCCCAGTTTGTTGTAGATAAACAGTTAAAAGAACGAGTGCCAAATCCACAATGGCGGCCATTTTTAGGCAAAAAAATAGACGGTATTGAACAGCCTTATCAAATTAGTGACAAAGCGCTAAAAACCAAATTAGCGGTTTTATCTTCGTTTTATGCCTACTTAATTAACGAAGAATATACCGAACGCAACCCAGCTATGGCCTTAATGAAGAATGGTCGATTTAAAGCTAGCAGCCAGCACACCATTAGTGGCGAAGACCTAGAAGACATAAAATCTTTTAGTGACTTACAGTGGTCTTACGTTATGAGCGCTGCAAATCAATTGGCCAAACAAACGCCCGAGGAAAACCAACGCATTTTGTTTTTAGTTAGCCTTATGTACAGCTGCTATTTACGAATATCCGAAGTAGCAGCAAGGCCTGGCTTTTCTCCGATAATGGGACAGTTTAAACGCGATACTAAAACTTCTGTATGGGGCTTTTATATACCGCGCAGCAAAGGCGGGAAAAAACGAACCGTTGCTGTGTCTAAACAATTATTAGAAGCCTTACAGCGTTACCGACGTTTTTTGCAGTTAGCACCGTTGCCAACACCCAACGAGAAAACGCCATTATTTGTAAGACACCGAGCAGCAGGCCGTGGCAGAGACAGCGGATTACTCAATGCTAATCTAGGCATTCGCCAATTAAGAGAGCAAATCTACATTCTCATTGAACAAGCCGCCAAGCTTGCAGAGGCAGACGGCTTTAAACAAGACGCCAATGAAATTCGCCAACTAACGCCACACAGCATTAGACACACCGGAATATCTCACGACATTAACTTAGTCGGTCGACCGTTATCACATGTGCAAGCCGACGCTGGCCACGATAGCATCGACACCACATCTCAGTATTTGCATACCTCACGCGTAGAACGCCATCAGTCTGCTGAACATAAGCCTTTGGATCACCTAAAGTAAATGCTATTTCTACGCGGCATTACAGGCAAACTTCTGTGGATTGCTAAAATCACACCCATAAGGCGCATAATGTATATTATGTTAAATTGAATATATTGCTATCTATATAAATCAATCACTTACAAATACTGCAATTGCCGCACTCTCCAAGCCCCGTATTTATTGGGGTGAATATCAATAAATGTTGATTTTGCTCATTAGCGACAAAAACCAAATGCTATGTAATATAAATCGTTGAGTTAATTTTGACGGCAGCTATCGCCCAACTCAATGATTCTATTATAAAAATAATTTTGAGAAATATTGTAACTGTGAGCTATGTCACGCATATCAAGGAGTTTTGCACATGATTAATAGCCAACTTTATCCAACATTTAACGGTTCAGACTTAAGAAGCTACTTTGATTCACCGGCACAAGTTGCCGACTACTTCGGTATTCCAGAGCGTACTGCTCGTGATTGGTATAAAAAGAATCAAGCGCTCTCAACAGCTAAACGCCTAATGGATGTTGCCGCAAGTGGGTTTTTACCATGCTCTATGGGCTGGGAAGATTTCAGGATTTTTAACGGACTACTTTATACTCCCGCAGGACAATGTATAAAGCCTGAGCAACTGCAAGCAATTTGCACTGCATTTGATTTACCCCAATATGAACGCGTTCAGAAATGGCTTAATAATAGAAGAACAGCGAAAGTCCCCGACTGGGTTACCGAGGAGCAATCTAACTCAAAGGTTGTTTCATTTAAGTAATGGTTTTCTAAGTTGAGCTGTCAACATTAACTATTAGTTATACTCAACTATATCCACCTTGAACTCTGAAGGTATAGCAATGGCTTTGTAAATTGCTATATCTCTCCCTTTTACAGCATTTACAACTTTTAATTGATTTTCATTGGACATCCTTTCGCCAATACAGATAGAACGAATAACAGCTTTATCTAATTGGTAGGCGTTTCCTTTCATTACGTCGTCATTTGAAATTAGTCTGAGTTCTTCCTCATACCCCCATACACTATTTTTGGTTGCGTAAATTTTGTCACTATAGTCATGAATCCGCCTGCCACTTTCAAGCATTTCGAGCAGGTTTAATTTGAATGGCTTCTCTGTATAGTCAACATCACAATAACCAATGTTAAGAGGCTCTGGTTGCTTGTTTAAGTCATATTCTATGCACATCCCTTTTAGACCGTCCGCATAATGCCCCCATAACAAAGGATGCCTATTGGTTTTGGAGAGACTAAATATCTTTATACCATTTTTGATTCTTTCAAGTGCGCTCTTGTGAAGCGGAAAGAGAGCCCGCTCGAGTAAAAACAAGGTTTGCTCTTTTTCCGCTGTAGTCATGCTCCCTAAGAGCTTTTCAAAATCTTCTTTGATAAATTTATGTTCAGGGTTAGCGAACTCGAGAAATAAGTCTAGATTGGAATGAAAGTCTTGAATGCTAACCCCTGAAGTCAGGTCATAGAAAAGCTCAAAGGGGTCATTGAATTTTTCAACATACGAAAACCACAGTGTATTGTTGATGATTGAGCCAATGCTAAGTTCATTAACTTCTCTAAATTTATAAAGCGGTAAAAATTTCGTCACTAATTTGCCTTTAATGAAAGCCTGTAAGTTAGTCGAAAAACGTTATCGATTAGCATTAACCTCTATTACATTTTCTATTGTTGACTCAGGCGCTTCATCAGCTTGTGTAGGATTAACAAGAACCACTAGGAACAGCATAAAAGATATAGCTGCGATAACGGGGATAACTATATTTCTAGCATGCTTAAATTGCTTCTCGCCACCTTTAACCCTTTCCCACTCAGCCTTTAAAATATCCTGAGAGCACGAATTTGCTGAATCTATTGCTTGTAAAGCTAGTGTATAATCAGAGCCTTTTTCTTGGTTGATTTTATTTTGAGTTTGAATCACTTTATCTAGCAAACCATTCAACTCATTGTGCCTAGACTCCGCTTTATTCAACCGAAGCTTTATTCGATACAATGCGTCTGCGCCCTCAAATCTCATTTTTCCTACTTGGTCCGCAGTGAATCTAAAACGCGCTACATCCTCGTCTTCATTATCAGGGCTCCTAGCCTCTTGCATAACTCGACAAAGAGCTCTGGCTGATGAAAAAAAAGCTGCCAAGTCTACTCGCAAACCATCTATCCAAGCCTGCCTGAATTCTGAAGTCTTTTGCTCTTTGCTTAAAGTCAGGTTTACAAATGAAATGAGCGCGGTGATTAGCGCAGCCATGATTGTAGCAATAGGCGCTAAGGGTACATTACTAAATTCTATACTCATCTATCAATCAGACCCCATTATTTCATCAAGCTTCTTTTTGGCGTAGTGAGCTAGTAGCTTTTGACCACCATCGAATACTGTTTTAAAAGGAGCATCTTTGAGTTCATTTTTAATCTTTGCCATTACCTCTTTATTCTGTAAAGACTTTGAAAAATCATGACCCTTTTGAGTTAGACGGATATTGTTTTTGACTAGAATTACGGAGCGATTGCCATTTAGCCGTATTCCTGCTGTTAGTAGCCCATCGCGCAACCCGTGTTGATTACTTATCAGTTCATTATCAATTAACAGCTGCACATGAAATAGAAATTTCTCATCAATGAACTCGTCACCAATATCAATACCTGAATCCTTTATGTCAAAAATTGTTAAATGAGCCGTGTTGGATTCAAGAAAAACATTCAAAATCGATGCTATATAATCGTAATCTATCTTCATGTAACACCTAATAAAATGGTGGCTTGCTGACAATGAGCTTAGATTATCATCTTTGCAGGAGAGCATCAAAAAAGCCCGCTAATGCGGGCTTTTTTATTTAAACAACTTAAACGCTTTCTTGCGGCTGGTTTTTCGCTTAGTGGAGCGTTTTTTCTTGGTGGTTTTGCTCTTAGCTTTCGCCTTAACAATGCCGCCGCCTTTAGCATATTTATAACCTGGCTTAAGCTTGCCTTTCTTTGCGCCGCTTTGATAAGTGGCTTCTTTCTTACTCGCCATAATTAGCTTTCCTTTTTAGTGGCTAGCTCTTGCTGCCATTCATGTTTGTCCATGCGTGATAGCAAATCCAATTTAAAAAAGTGAAGCGGCAATGAGCAATTCAACCGGTGCAAAGCCTAGCTCGCCAAGTGTGTTAAACATGCCCTAACCCTCTATCACTTCGTTCAGCAAGATAAGTGCTGTAACAACTACGATATTTAAGTTCATCTTGGTTAAAGCAGTAGCACTTAGAGAGTAATCCTCTCACTGTCGCTCCTTTAATATAAAAAGTTTGTTTGTTGCTGAGATAACCATTGGTACCTATACTTTTTAGCTAGTGAGTCGCAACTTAATAAAGGGAGTTGATTATGGAAATTGCAATCGGTATTGCTGTTTTCGCCGCCATTATAGGAATTGGTATAGCCATTTTAGCCTTTTCGTTTATACGCCCACCTAGACCAGAACGTATTGAAACTATCAATATAGATCTTAAGAGTAATTTGAATTGGATATGTCGCTCATCGTACTGCAACTATGTGGGTGATTGGGCTGTGACTACGTCTGTTAATTTTGGTGAAGAAGCGGAGTTACTCGCAGTGTCGGTTCACTTAGTGCAATTTAACCAAGCAGGCGATAGAGCAGTTAACCAAGTATTGATTAGTGAGAACGCAACAGGCGACTTCGAATTAGCTACCACAAATAGACAGTTTTTTCCGGCAACAGGGCTTTATAAGATAAGTGTAAGAGCCCAGACAGTCGGCGGCTTTATCAACTCGAATACCATAGACGTATTTTTTAACTATGAAGACTCATTTCAATACATAGATTTTGGGCGTTCGTCAGGGAGCCCAAGTGTTTATATGGATCCACAACGCGCCTTTTACAGACGTGCATTTAGCTTTTTAGCACCAGATACAGAAAAAGTTGCAGTGCCAGAGCTAGTAGAGAAAGATAAAAGTTCAGCCATTATTAGAACCTGTCCAAAATCAATGAAACTAGAAAAAGTAGAATACCTTGAAGGTTACCACCCGGTACCAGGGTCAGATGATCCGAATTTAGGTGTACGTACGATCATTGTTTCGATATCTAGACCGGGCGATAGTTCTCCTGTGGAGACGATTGAAGTTCCAAGAGAATCAATTAAAGAGTTAGCGCAAAGCCTGATAGTTGAGCAGGGAATTGAAACCTTGGTTGAAATAAGGGACCCTGACCGCACCGGCTACTCAGTTTCAAGAACAACCTATAGTATCGCTTTTCATTTTAGTCGTATCCCATAAACGCAGGTGGTGACATAAAATACAGCGTCGTCTTTTTAATTCCAGCCAAAAAGCGGCTGCAGCCATTACCACCAAACCGCGAAACGTAGGCCGCTGTAATGGCTTACTTTTTCTATGGTTCCTTTGGTTAGATCTTGCTGTAGCTCTAGTTTATAAACGCGCTTATCCATACGATTAAGTAAGCGCCAATGCAGTACTAAGAAAAAAGCAATCAAGCCAGAGTGCAGTGTAAACTCTAAATCTGTTAAAGCCTGCCACATGCCCTAGCCCTTAATCACTTTGCCAAGCACGATAAGCGCCCTATCCTTTTCGTTCTAAGCCATATAAACCAGCCTTGATGGTGCCAATCATTGGATTGAGTCCGGGCCCTTATACAAGAGCTTTGCAGTGCTTAATCAATAATT
This sequence comes from Agarivorans sp. Alg241-V36, assembly GCF_900537085.1. Taxonomy (NCBI): domain Bacteria; kingdom Pseudomonadati; phylum Pseudomonadota; class Gammaproteobacteria; order Alteromonadales; family Alteromonadaceae; genus Agarivorans; species Agarivorans sp. Alg241-V36. Next base: position 160,785 of record NZ_UNRE01000008.1, read on the forward strand.
GACCTTAGACATATTTATTTTGAATACAGTTTTAACTTCCTTTGGATGAACTAAAATCTAAAGGCTGAGTTTTTCTAAATACGCTGTTCAGCTGACTCTTAAACCTTTAACAACTTCCCCAGAGGATACAGTTATGAAAGAGCTGATTGTTTTAGCGGTGCATGGCATGGGGCAACGCAAACCTAACTTTGCCGATGGATTAGAAGAGAAACTGACTGATTACCTTGGCGTAGATGTAATGAATAAGGTGTCGTTACAACGCGTTAAGTATTACTCGGCCTTACAGGCCCCGCAAGACCAATTGTTGAATGACATTTGGGGTAAATACCACAATCAATTTAGCACTATATCCAACTTTGGGCGGCGTTTTTTTATGAACTCCTTTGCCGATGCTACAAGCTTAGAAGTAGCTGGGCGTAGGCAAACCGATGAGTACATGAATATTGTTAAAACAATACAAGCCGCTATGTTTAAGGGCATGGATGACTGCGGGTTTAACTTAAACGTGCCAGTGGTGATCATCTGCCATAGCCTTGGCGCTCAGGTCGTTTCTAACTACTTTTGGGATGCGCTAAATAGAAGTAACGCTAAGGTTTGGGATAAACACCACAATGACTTTTTGACGAATATTAGTGATGACAAAATCGCTTACCTAAAAGGTAGCCGAGTAAAACTGCTATTTACTACTGGTTGTAACGTTCCCTTGTTTTTGGGCGGTTTAAGCCAGCGACTGTGTTTTGATAAGCCTAACCCCCAGTTTAGTTGGCTTAACTATTTTGATGCAGATGATTGGTTAGGTTGGCCGCTGAATGACTTAGGCCCTAGTTACCAATTTGTGGTAGATAAGTGTGTTCAGGTTGGCGGGATTATTAGTGGTAATACTCCATGGAGCCATACCCAATACTGGACAGACGATAAGGTTTACCAACCTTTCGGCGACCACTTACGCGGCTATTTGGGCATGTAACAAAGCCAGTTGTTTAATTAGCCGTGCAATCTAGTTGGTTGCACGGCAAGTTGTTTACAGCACTTCGGTTTTGCCACTGCGATCGTATGAAATAACCGGGCTTAACAGTGGCTCGTCTCTACCGAGGTATTTGGCAAGAATAACCAGTAATACCACCGTGGTTTTAGGAAGAGCTTCGGTAAACAAGCCACTAAACCAACCTCTCACCTTTATAAAGGATTGCATTGTGCTAACCAGCTCCTCATTGGCTTGGTTAACCATGTTTATGTAGGCTTTTGGATCGGTACTGTCTAGCGATTCTATTTGCTCACTTAGCTTGCTATATATATCCACAAACTGTGAAAGACGCTGCGCGTTGCCTAATATGGTTTGTACTTTCTTTTGTAGAAGACTATGCGAGGTATGAGCGCCCGAAGGTGCCGAACTGGTAACTTCGGTATCTAAAAAGGCTTCTAGCTGTCGCTTATTGATCTCATCAGCTTTGCTGGCGTATTCGATTTGGCCTTTCTCGGTGCTAGATAATGTCATGTTGTAGAGTAGTTCTATTGCACTGGCTTCTATTTCATTTGGGATTGCCGCAGCTAAACTGCGGATATCTTTGGCACTTAAGCTTAACTGGCACTCGATAATGGAGCGCGACAATTGCTGGCTTTGGTGCAGTACTTTAAAGCGCTCAAGAGCTAATAGGTAACTTTTGCTGTCGATTAACGGCAGTGGCTCATGGCTTAAGGGCGCTAAAAACTGCTGCATTTCTGTTGGGGTCATTACCCCTTTGTCTTCAAAACTTAAACCAATACCGATGTTGGGGCTTGCGCCAAATTTAAGCGCCGCTAATACGTCGAAGGCACTTACAAACTCAGCGCTTCTGCTTTCTTTAAGGGTTTTAGAACTGTGCCTAATTACGTTGTCTGCCTTAAGTTCAAGCAGCTGACCGGTGTGATCAACTTTGGCTTTGGCTAATTTCTCAATCACACTTTGCTGGGAGAATTGAAAATCATCGCCTAAGTTAAATTTAAGGCCGACTTCTTTTCGTAGCTTACAGCTTTTTACTAACCACCCCGACAAATTGCTGATACTGCCTTTTGTCTTCATGGTATTAAGTGCGTCTATATCTATTGGCTTGCCCAATAGAAGATCTTGATACAGTTGTTGTGACGTTGCTGAGCTAACCTTTTGGATGTGAAAACTTAGCATTGCTTCGTTAGTGGTTTGCTTGCCTTGAGTGCCATACAAAGATAAACCAAGCTGTAGATCACCGGCCTTTTTAATGGCTAAGCTAAGGGTTGTGCGCGCTTGGTTGTATTGTTCTAACCAAGTGCTTACACAATCACTTAAGGCTGCATTTAATTGTTGCTGATTTAACTGATCTTTTAGTTTGGTTTTGGCGCTTTTGACTTGTTTAAGCGGCTTGAGCAATGGGCTTACTTTGTCTTGAGCTTGCTCGGCGATTGAGGCTATTTGTTCTGCTACCTTTTCTTTAGCCTTATTGCAGCCTTTAGCAACAAATTCATCGAGTTTTAGTCGGGTTAACATTGCAGGGCTTAAAAAGGTGTTTTCTTGTAAATAGTGACTTATTTGCTCAGACACATTATTAGGGTTACTCATCCACTGCATTGGTTTTAAGCTTAAAGCTAGCGAGAGCTTTTGTTTTACCACCTCGCCCAACTCTGCTGATATGCCTTCGTTATCGCCATCGGCGAGCAGTAAGGCGATGTCTTTCCAATCTTGGTCGCTAAGCGCTTGCGCTAAGTGATCGTCTAACTGCTCAACTAGCCAAGTGCCCGGCTCTTTGTAACCTTCAAGCAGGGATTGTAGTTGTTGCGCGGCACCGTCGAGCTTTTCTAATGGTGTTGTAAGGTAGGCTTCGGCTACTTTATCTAAACCTTCTAAGTTAAGCATTGCGTCTAGGCTTACGCCCTGTTCCTTACTACTGCTGGTAACTTGGTACATGGCTATTTGTAAGCCAATATCCGCAGGTTTTACGACTAGCTTAAACTCTCCGCTGAAGGCGTAATTAGCCTTAAACGATACGCCAGCTGTTGCGTTTAGCTTTATATCTAATACTTGGTTGCTGCTAGATACACTCCACACATGGCCTAAGGTGGCGGTTGTTGAGGTAGATATGGCTCTAGTTTGGTTAACAATGAGGCCTTGAACAGCATGCTTTGGATATTGCGCATTGATGGTTTTGGCTAGGTTTTCTAGCGAAAACAAAGGTAACTTTTCTTTGGCTAGTTGAGCCAAAAAGCCAATTAACTTTTGATCATGTGCCACGGCGCACACTACTTTGACTTGCCACTTAAGATGAGCGTTGCTGGTATTTGCTAAGTTAAGTAATTTGATTGGCAGATTAACACTTAGTCCGGTGTTTAATTGCAAGGCTTGATCAAGCGCTACAGTAGCCATATTAACTTGCTGAAACTCACTATATTGCTGGCTATCTGTTGGTTGTACTAGGTCAATGATTAGGTGGCCGCCGATGCGACCATTTATATCCAAACCTGTCGCTAAAGGCACTTTCCATTGTTCTGTTGCTAACACTAGTGAAGGATCGGTGGCTACCTGCTCGATAAATGAAAACAAGCTTTTAAGCTCTGAGGCATCTATACCTAGTTTGCCTAATAGTTTTTTAGCGCCATTGTCTAATGCTTCCCAGGCTTTAGCCTTGCCTTGTTCAACAACAATCCCCTCTACCTGCTCAACTTTTTCAACAAGCTTATTAAGCGCTAGATTTAGATCTAAAAGTGCCATTTTCGAATCCTTTCAACATGGTGGCTAGATAAAAACTGTGAGAGTAAGAACCACACTAAGCATAGTTTAGTTAGTCGTCAGAGCGTCTACAAACACGCTAGATTCAATCGTTAATACGGTACCCATGGTCAGCAATAACTAGTACCGGTTTGAAAGATGACCATCAAAATAGCCGACTATCTCCCTGCGAATATTAATATCTTTTATATCAATAAATCGTGAAGCGATTCACTTTCCTCACATTTGCTATCGATATAATCATCAACAAGGTTTGTAACCTTATTTGTACCTTTTCTACACATTTAAAAAATTCAAAGAGCTTGCTAACAACCGAAAGCCAAGAAAGGTACCTAACTCTAATAAAGTGGGAAAAACTAATGATAAAAAGAACCTTAGTAGGTAAAGGCTTTATTGGCCTTACATCTATGTTACTAATTAACGGCTGTATATTTGACGACGATGCCATAAGTTGTGAAGCCCCTTTAGCATCCAATGCTGACGGAACCGCATGTGTTAGAACCGCCCCCTACTCGGTGCCTTTGTTTTTAAAAGGTAGCTTTAGTGGATGGTCGGCTGAAGACCAATTTAAATTGAGCTTTAGCGAAGACATTTACCGCCTAGACAACGTAGAGTTTCTAGCCGGTGTGCATGAATTTAAAGTAGCCGACGAAAACTGGACTTTAGAAACGACCTTTACTGCAAATATTGACCAACTCACCCAACTTGATGCCAATACCGATTACCCGCTAACCACTGGCGAAGCTGCTGCAAACATGGCCTTGGTACTCGAATCTTCTGGCGTGTATGACTTTGTATTGAGTGTTGGTGAGGATTTAGCGTCACCAGTGTTTAGCTATAAAGAAGATGTTCCCCCTTTAGGGCAAAAGATTTACGTTCGTGGTGGCTTTAACGGCTGGACGAGTGATGATGAGCTTAAATACTTAGGCGACAACAAATACCAATTAACTAAGCAAATAGCGCCCGGTAATCACGAGTTCAAAATAGCCTATGCTGATTGGTCTAGCGAATGGGTTCTCGATAACGAAGATGCTGTGGTAGCTGTGCTTGATGAAAGCTATACCTTAAGTGAAGGTGGACCTAACAGTAGCTTTTTTGTAACCGAAACAGCCTTCTACCAGTTTACAATTGATGCTAGCCAACCGTCTGCCTTAGTGTTTATGGTTACCGAAACCGACGGCAGTGGTGATGTAAGCATTGATCCTCATTTAGAACACGAGCTCGTTCACGAGGTGGTTTACGACAATGTTTTAGATGACGGAACAAGCAAAGCTAAGTTTTCAGTTAAAACCGCCAGTGACGAACTTCGAGAATACGCTCAATCTACTTCTCAAGATTTACGTGATCCGGGCAATGATTACACTGTATATAAAGAACTGGAAGGACAACCTAGCTCGCGAACAGGCAACATAGCCTTTGATGCTCTATTTGCATTATCGTTGAACGAAACCCTGCAAAACAGCGTAAGTGAGATCGTAGATGATAACTATAACGGTGGCGAAGCTATTCCCTGTGATTGCTTTGAAACCGGAGCTAAATGGCATTATGTTTGGACGCGAGACTTATCTTATGCAGCTAATTTAGGCCTGGCTTTAATTGACCCTCAACGGGTTCAAAACTCCTTAGAATTTAAGCTTTCACCTTATCGAGATGGTCAGGCCAAACCTGTCTATGCCAAAGGCTCTAACGATGGCTTACAAATAGTGCAAGATACGGGCACCGGTGGAAGCTGGCCAATTAGTACCGACCGAGTAGCATGGGCTTTAGGTGCAGAAAAACTTCTCCATAATCTAACAGGGGAAGCGCGAAGTGGGTTTATAGCCAAAGCTTACCCTGCACTGGTAAACACCTTAGAGAATGACCGAATAGCGGCCTATGACGCTAACGACGAGTTATACAGAGGTGAACAATCATTTTTGGATTGGCGTGAGCAAAGCTATGCCAGCTGGATAGTAAATGACATATCTAGATTAGGTAGCAGTAAAGCCCTTTCAACCAACGTTTTGCACTACAAGGCAATGCTACTTGCCAGCGCATTAGCAAATGAGCTTGGCAACAGCGCTGATTCTACTAAATATCAAGAGTGGGCTAGCGATCTAAAAGCGGCTATTAATCGGGAGTTTTGGTTAGCCGATAGAGGCTTATACAGCAGCATCATTGCAGGCCATCAAGACGCTGCTCCCTTGTATAAATTTGACTGGTTAGGTCAAGCATTGGCAGTTGTAACCGGAGTAGCGGATGAGAGCCGTGCTGCCAGCGTTGTAGCCAATTATCCGCACGGTGATTTAGGCGCACCCGTAATCTATCCTCAGCAGCCTAATATAGCGATTTACCACAACCGAGCAGTATGGCCATTTGTAACAGCTTATGGTTTAAAAGCTGCGATAAATACCAACAACGTGGCTGTTGCTAATGCGGCCTACGATACCTTAATTAGGTCGGCATCGTTAAACATCTCCAACATGGAGAACCTCGAGTGGTTGAGCCTTAAACCTAATCTATTGGATATAGATAACCCTGGCTTATCTGGGCCAGTGATTAATTCTACACGGCAGCTTTGGTCAGTTGGTGCTTACGTTGGTATGGTGGTAGATGGAGTATTTGGACTGCAAACTGATGAAATGGGTTTAACTCTTAAACCGTTTATAACCAGTAAACTTCGTCGCAATCTATTTACCGATAGCAATAGTGTTCGCTTAGAGGGCTTAACTCTTCGTGGCCATAATATTAATCTGCAAATCACCTTACCAAGCGCTAGCGAGGATACCGGTTACTATCCGGTGCAAAGTGTTAGCCTTAATGGTGTAGATGCTAGTTCGTCAATTGATTGGAGCGCGCTGACCGAGACCAATGACATTGTGATTACCCTAGGTAGTTTACTTAACGGTAGAACGGATATAACTATGGTAACTGCTGCGCCATTAGAGAACGAAAACCCTGAAGTATTTGCGCCACTAGAGCCAAGCATTGAGCGAGTATATTTAGAAAACGGTTTATTGGCTGTAGAGCTAAGCGATAGCCAAAATACAGCCCAGGTAAACTACCGTATTTACCGCAATGGAGAACAAATAGCGGCCAACCAAGCACTAGGTGTTTATCAGGATAACATTGCGCCACAAGCTGGTGTTGCTGCTTGCTATAGTGCCGAAGCAGTGTTTGTTAGTTCAAACAACGTTTCCCACCGCAGTGAACCATTGTGCTTTAGCGCTAGTCAAGAAGTGTTGGTAGATGACTCTCGAGTAATCAGTAACTTAAGTATTAGCCCTGCAGATGACATCATCTCGCAACCTTACTTAAGCCAGTGGGGGCAGCCTGATGATACCTTTGTGTTAAACAATCTGCAGATTGATGCCAATGGTACTTACAACATCCAAGTTAAATACCATAATGATCATAACGCCATTAACTTAGGTGTGACTAACGCGACGAAATGGTTGCTTGTTCGCAATAGTGATGGTGATGTTGTTGCCGAAGGTCTATTGCAAATGCCTCATGCGCGCACCCGTAGCGGAACAAAGCCTTTGGTTTACTCCACACCTTTTACTGCTGATCTAGAGATGGGCGCATACAGTTTAAGCCTGCATGACTTTTACAATATGAGTTATCTAGAAGCTAACAGTACTTTTACCGACACTAGAGAATCAGCTATCAATCGTGTTGATCTTGCAGCAATCAAAGTAGAACCAAGCTTTTAACTAAAACGATAAGCCAGTGCTTAAATCACTGGCTTTTTTCTTCACTACTTAGCATGAAACGCGATAGGCCACATAAAATCTAAAGGCACGAAACCGTCTCCTAAGTATAGATTTGGTTTATCTGCCGAGGGTTGGGCGTAGTATTGCGGAGTTAGTTTGCCTACGGGTACCGAAAACGGAAAGTAGGTTTCTGTTTCTGGATTAATGGCTGCAGTAGCGTGGCAGGTGTGGCAAGAAGAGTTGAAGCTAGCCCAGTAACTAGGTTGTGCGGTGTTAGGCGCCCCTGCAAAGTCTTCCATGTCGGTATGACCCAATATTACCGGAACTTTCCCTTCGGCATTTACGGTATAACGTATTTGAGTACCATTGGGGGAATAGTGCTCAAAGCCAAAGTTACTAATACCACCTTGTTTAAGTATCTTATCTCTTTGCTTCTCTGACATTGGCTCACGTTGGGTGACAAACTTGTCGCGCACATGTTCTAAGCCTGGGTTACCGTTAAATTCGAATGTGGTCCAAAACCAGCTGGGTTCCTCGCTATAAAACAAATCATCATTGTTTTTTAGAGAACGCATTTTGATCATGATGTGCACTCCCCTCCACCAATACTCGCCAGACTCAAACTTAAATGTGAGAGCGCCTTTGGGTGCACCTCCAGGAGGTACTTTTAGCCATGAAGCTTTTAGTTCGATAGAGCCCACAGGCATGTCTACTTGATTACCAGCTTTTAGGTAAGTTAACACGCCAAGTTTGGTATTTAACTTGGCTGTTTCAGTTAGATACTTGTAGCCAACAACGTTACGGGTAACCTCTTCATTGGCAGAATCAGGGTCCGTCATCGATACTTCGCCGGCTAACACTTTCTTAGAAGTCACTTCGGTAATGTCGGCGCGATTTTTCTCTGTAAATTTAAAGGTTGGAAAGGTTTTAAATGTGTCATCATCAGTAGCCCATGCCATCCATTGGGGGACTAGATTTGATTTGGATACACCATGACCATCTTTGATTAACTGGTTAATTCTGGTGAATACCATCCATGCAAATTGTTCGCGAACTCTTAGATCATCATCAAAAGCCATAGTGGTGCAATCTGCAGCAAACTGTTGATCAGATTTGTTAAACCAATCATGTTCACATTGATCATAGTTAGAAGCTGAACAAGCAGTAGAAGCTATGGCTACACTTAAGCCAAACAAGCTTTTAGAAATAGTATTTAACTTTGTCATATCAGGTCCTTAGCCTTGTTGTTAAGCCCGATCCTTTGAGCCGTATTGCAGTTCTAATACTTCAAAGATCTATGTCGATGCTCTACAAAGGCTAGTTCGCACCAAACTAATTAACAAATCCAATATTAGCTAGTCAAGGCCTCGTACTTTGTCAAACTGTCAATGTTGACAGTAACCAAACTCCCCAGTAAGTGCTTTAATTTACTTAACTATTCGTAACAACGACTAGTTCTCGCGTTCTGTTCAACTTGAGAGTGGTTGGCTATGGCCACTCCCACCCCTAAATATTTTGTTGAATATGTTTTGCCTTTGTATTGCCACTTTTTTAAGTGGCTTTTTTTTGCTCGAATGACTCTCCCTTACAGCCTTAGCTTTAAAAGACCCCTTATTTAGTTTATTTGTAATAAATATTGCTGTATAAGCCTGCACTAATTAATTTGTTTCGGGGGAATATATGTCTAAGTTCTTTTTTAAAGGTCGCATTGAGAAAAAGCCAAAGCATGAAAGCTTTGGATTTAACACTAAGCGAGAAGTAAAAATTGGAACCGAAGAAAACCCTTTATCTCTGTTGGTAAACAGCGAAGAGCGTAAGCAGGAGCTGAGCCAGCGAGCAGCTGAGCATGAGCTATTTGTAGATGTAATCGTAGATAGCGAAGCTGAAGAAAATATTGAACAGCTAGAGCTGTTAATTGCTAAACCTAGCACCAAGGTGGTAGAAAAAACACCTAAACGCAATGACCCTTGCAGTTGTGGAAGCGGCAAAAAATTTAAAAAGTGTTGCGGATAAAAAGGAAGCGAAGGCTTCCTTTTTAAGGATTACTTTAAGCTCTTCCAGTGGATCTCTATTTCATTGTCGTCACTGGTTACATAGGCAGATTCTTCGGTAACCGTGACTGACATATCCATGGTGCGTTGAGTGAAGCTGGCTAATGTAACCATTTCTTCCCAGCTAAACTGCCACACTTCTGCGTCCAACAGCTTGATTTTATTCTCTGTTTGTTGCCACCAAGTGTCTGATTTTGAATTAAAACTGTATACCTTCGCTTGTTTCGCCAACCTTGTTGCTTTTTTAATTCGCTCTGGTGTTGGCTCACCTACATCTATCCACAGCAAGGTGTCGCCTTCTAGAGATTTTTGCCATATGTCGGGTTGCTCTACTTCGCTAAGCCCTTTGGTGAACTCTAGATCTGCTTCAGCATTTAAACAATAAGCCATAGTGCGCGCCATCATTCGCTCTAGGGTTTCAGATGGATGCTGAGCAATAGTGAGGTTGATAGTGTCGTAATAATTGCGGTTTAAATCTGATAAGGAAATGCGCAATTTATAGATTGTAGGTTTAAGTGCCAAAAGAAGGCCTTCTCAACAGTAATGCTAAGCAAGTCACTTAGCTGAATAATGCTGTGAGAATGCGCCTTTTAAGGATAAAACTCAATAAAAACTTAGTCTGGGTAAGCGTTTCTTATTTCTAGGAATTCATCAAAGTCATTGACAAGAATATCAACCAGTTGCGGATCGAAATGCTTGCCTTTTTGTTCGCTAATGAATTGTTTGATCTCGTCATTGCTCCACGGCTCTTTATAAGAACGTTTAGAGCCTAGGGCATCAAATACATCGGTAATAGCCATGATTCGCCCAACAAGTGGTATATCTTCTCCAGCAAGTTGACGAGGGTAACCGCTGCCATCCCATTTTTCATGGTGACACAATGAAATCTCTGCGCCTAAGCGGGCAATAATTTTATTTGAATCAGCCAATAGGTCATAACCCACTTGCGCGTGGGTTTGCATAATTTTCCATTCTTCGGCATCTAACTTACCAGGCTTATGCAAAATAGACTCTGGGATAGCAATTTTACCTAAGTCGTGTAACGGCGCTGCGTGTTTAAACGCTTCTACAAACTCTGGATCGAAATCGAGTTTTTTGGCCATTAACTCACAAATCAACGATACCCGTTTTACATGAGAACCGGTTTCTTTACTGCGCTGCTCAATAGCGTCACCAATAATGAATATCAGCTCTTTTTGAGTATCTTGAATTTCTTCTTTAATGGTGAGATTTTCAAAAGTGAGGGCAATATTGGTGGCGAATACCTCAAGTAAACCTTTTTCGATATCATCTAGAGGATTCTCGTGTTGTACGTACAACAAGCTCACACTTCGACTATCAGTTGGGTAAAAGCCTACGTAACAGTTATCTGTCACTAGTGTTTTCTTTTCATCTAGAGCACGTTTTAGTAACTGTTTTACTTCTTCCGGGATTTTACTTTGGTCAAAGTTGTATTCGTTATGCTCGTTGGTAACAAAATCACCGGTAGCAGCAAGCACATTAAAAGACTGATGACGAAGCACATCTTCGGTAAGTGTTGTGATGTACATAGCCGAGCTTTCAAGCTGAAACAGCTCAACCAATTGTTTTAGCACCGCAGAGCCAAAGTGATACAAGGTTTTACTTTTAAGCACCAAAGATGTGGACTCAATAACCTTTATCAAGCCTTGACGGTGGCGCTCAATAAACAAGATATCTCGGTAAGAGCGAATAGCAGAATAGGTAATGGTTTTAAGCTTAGTGGCGGTTAACTCGGTTTTACTTTTGTAATCATTAATATCGTAGTCTTTAATGACCGATTCTTCGGGAGCCTGCCCTGGTTGGCCGGTTCGCAAAATTAAGCGGGTTGCATGATTTTCTTTGGTTTCTCTAATCCACCTAACTAGTTCTAAACCAGCATGGTCGGTTTCCATGACTACGTCTACGAGTGCGATGGCAATATCGTTATGCTCTTCGAACATACGTTGTGCTTCTTCAGCACTGTAGGCCGACAAAAACTCGAGCTTGTAACCATCAATTTCCACATCAGATAATACTAATCGTGTTACAGAATGAATTTCTGCTTCGTCATCAATGACCAGTAACTTCCATGTTGGTTTGGTAACTTCTTCTGAAGGCTCGTCGATATCATCGATGAAAAGAAAGTCACTCATGCCCTGCTCCATTATTCTTAGTTACACTAAAATTAGAACAGCAACTGCATAATATCAAAGACTATTATGAAGTTGCTGAAGAAAACTTAGAGGCTAAGCGCGTTATTGCTTGGTTATTGATTCAAAAACTAGCAATAGTTCGATAAAATCAATTCAAACTCAATCACTTGAAATCTATGGAAAGTAGACTCACTAGCCAAAACATACTGCCTCCTGTAATCATCTTATCGATCGCGAGTGCACTGCTTATTTGGCATTCATCATTATCGGCAAGTACTCATGACATTATTTACTGGATGCCTTATGGCTTAGCAGCAATTACTGCAATGTTGGCACTGCAGTTTAACCGCCGACAATTAATCGCGGTGGTGATTGTAAACACCTTTAGCTACTGGCTCATCGCCAGTTATCTACAGCAACCGTTAAGTATCCCAGAAGCAAAGTTTGCCTTTACTGCTGTATGTTTATTTATCCCGATTAACTTAGTGTTAAACCAGTTCATCAATGAAAATGGCAGTACCACGCCTCGCGCACTAACTATTTATGGATTTTTGTTAGTACAAATGGCCGGCATCTCGCTAGCGCTAAACTTTTTTGTTGCTGACACCGCTGAGTTTATTACTGAATGGTTTGAACCTAGGCCTAGAGAAGGCTTGGTGATGAGCTTAGCTGCATTGGGTTTGTCTGCTGTTTGTATTGTTGCTGCATTTTTTCGCTGGGCATATAAATCTACCAGTTTAACCATTGGTTTATTTTTTAGCTTTATCGCGAGTTTATTCCCATTGATGTTTTTAGATCGTGAAGCTATCTCTTCGGTATTTTTCACGGCTTCAATGCTAATCATGCTTTATGCCGGGTTTAGGGCGTCTCATGAGTTGGCTTACCGTGATGAGTTGACTGGATTACTTGGTAGGCGAATGTTATTTGAGAAGCTCGCTGGCATGTCTAAAAACTACAGTTTAGCGATGGTAGACATTGATCATTTTAAAAAGTTTAACGACACCTATGGCCACGATGTTGGAGATGACGTTTTAGCTATGGTGGCATCTAAACTTGATCAGATTGAAGGCGGCGGCCAAGTTTTCCGCTACGGCGGCGAAGAATTCACTGTGCTGTTTAGAGGTAAAAAGCTCGACCACGCCATCGCCTTTTTAGACGATATTCGCGATATTATTTCTGAAACTCCCTTTGCAATTAGGGATAAAACCAGCCGTGAAAAAGGTGATAAAACCACCCGAAACGAGGAAGCTAAACCCAAAAATACAGTACAAATTACTGTGAGCATAGGCGTAGCCGAAAAGGCCGGTCATCACGCTAGCGCGGAAGAAGTCATTAAAGAAGCAGATAACGCGCTTTATAAGGCGAAGAACAAAGGTAGGAATATCGTTGTTGGTTAAGAGATAAACCAGAAAACCAAATAAAAAGGGGTTAAACGATTAACGTTTAACCCCTTTTTTGTATCGAAGAGTGCTTAAACTACTGCAGCAATAGCTGCACAAAGCGCTTCCATGTTGTCTTTAGTCATGCCTGCTACGCTGATACGGCCAGAACCTACGATGTACACACCGTGTTGTTCTTTTAAGGTTTGTACTTGCTCTTTGCTTAAACCAGAGAACGAGAACATACCATTTTGACGTTGAATAAAACTGTAATCGCCAGTGGCACCTTTAGCGGCTAAGGTTGCTACAAACAAGTCGCGCATTTCTTTAATACGCTCACGCATTTCGGCTACTTCGGCAACCCACTGAGCTTTTAGCTCTGCATCTTGCAGAATAGTTGTTACTACTGCAGCACCATGTGAAGGTGGGTTTGAATAGTTAGCACGAATACCGGCTTTAACTTGGCTAAAGGCTGTCGCGCCCTGCTCTTTATCTGCAGCAACTAAGGTAAATGCACCAACGCGCTCGTTGTATAAACCGAAGTTTTTAGAGAAAGAACTCGCAACCAGTAGCTCTTTAATCTGCTTAGCAAAAATGCGCAGGCCTGCGGCGTCTTCTTCTACACCAGTAGCAAAACCTTGATAAGCGAAGTCAAATAACGGAAGTGCCTTTTTCGCAGCGGTTAAGGTAGCTAACTGTTCCCATTGCGCTTGTGTTGGATCAATACCCGTTGGGTTATGACAACAACCGTGGAACAATACCAAGTCGCCTTCAGCAACTTGCTCTAAAGATGTCAGCATTGCATCAAAGTCGAGATCTTTAGTTTCAGCGTTGTAGTAGTCGTATGCTTTAACTTCTAAGCCAAGAGCTTTAAAAATGTTACCGTGGTTAGCCCAAGTTGGGTTGCTTACCCAAACTGTGCGTACACCCAAATGGTTGTAAGCAAATTCAGCTGCGTTATGCAGAGCACCTGTTCCGCCAGGAGATTGAGCGGTAAATCCGCGTTGGCTAACTACGATTTCACTATCTGCACCAAACAGCAATTTTTGAACTTCTTTGCCGTAGGCTGGATTACCTTCAATGCTAAGGTAAGATTTGGTAGCTTCGTTTTCTAAAAGACGCTTTTCGGCGATCTTAACGGTAGCTAAAACTGGGGTTTGACCTGCTTCATTCTTGTAAATACCAACACCAAGATTGATTTTGTTGGGACGTTCGTCAGCTTTAAAAGCTTCTGTTAACCCTAATATTGGATCTGCGGGGGCTGCGGATACGCGCTCAAACATATTTTCCTCACTGCTAATTACATACCTGTATTGTGCGAAGATTACCCTAAGTCGCTAAACCTGTCTTTAGTCACAGAAAAAAATATCGGGAAAATTTTGATTTAACGCATTAATTTGGCTTAAGCCGCTATTTTTGGTAATTTTTAGGGTCTGTGATTCCACCAACGAGTGCAATCAATTAAGATGCCTGTAAGGCTTATGAGAGAAACCACTATATGGATTTAAGTTTAGGTTTTATCGTAAAAAAATGGCTAGGCTCGCTGCTTATGCCGCTTAACATTTCGCTGTTCTTTTTGTTGCTCTCTTTTTATTTTGGCATAACAAAACGTCCCTACCGTGCTGCAGCGACTCTAGTACCTGCATTGGCAATTTTGTTAGTTACCAGTAACCCTTGGTGGGTTAACCAACAATTGCTTAAAAATGAGCGCGAGCTATTGGCACCAAGCCAGCTGGTTGATAGTTTTGATTTTGTGGTGGTTTTAGGCGGTGGCCATATTAGTGATCCAATGCTTTCGCCTACAGAGCAGCTTAGTCGTTCTTCTTTTGCGCGAATTACTAAAGGTATTGAGTTAAGTTTGGTTAATCCGCAAAGCCGCTTAATTGTGTCTGGCTACGGCGGTAGCGATCCCAACAGCAATGCAGAGCTTATGGAGAAAGTAGCGCGACAAGCCAATATTCCCCCAGCGAATATTATTACCATTCCAAAAGCCAAAGATACTGAACAAGAAGCGGCGGTCATCGCTACATATATAGGACAGCGCCCTACCGCATTAGTGACTAGCGCAACCCACATGAAGCGCGCTTTACAGCATTTTAATAAGTACTCAAGCAATATAAGCCCGGTGCCTACCGATTATTTAGGCAAAGAAGTTCAAGGAGAACAACGACTTTATGAGTTTTTGCCTGACGCTCGCTTTATCCACCGACATGATGCTTTGTGGCATGAAAAACTGGGCATTTGGTGGCAAAAAATACGTACTTATTTTTCTTAATCGTTTGTTTTAGATCAGCAATTTACAGTTTTAGAGAGATAATTTTCCTTAAACACTACGTTTTTGTAATTTATTCACTATAATCGAGCCAGTTTATTTAAAGGAGAGACGCACAATGAGAACACCTCTAGTAATGGGTAACTGGAAACTAAACGGTACTAAAGATTCTGTTACCGCATTAGTAAATGGCTTAATCGAACCAGCTAAAGCAGCTACTAACGTGCAAACAGCAATTTGCCCGCCAGTAGTATTCTTAGGTCAAGTTGAAGCCTTAGTGGGTGATGCTCCTATTGCTTACGGTGCACAAGATGCAAGCGTAAACACTTCAGGTGCATTTACTGGTGAAAACTCTCCAGTAATGTTGAAAGAATTTGGTTGTACTTACAACCTAGTTGGCCACAGTGAGCGTCGTCAGTACCACAACGAAACTGATGCTGTAGTTGCTGCTAAGTTCAAAGCAATTCAAGAAAACCAACTAGTACCTGTACTATGTATTGGTGAAACTCTAGAAGAGAACGAAGCAGGTAAAACTGAAGCTGTAGTTGAAACTCAACTTAAAGCTGTTATCGATCTTTGTGGTGTTGAAGCATTAGAAAATGCTGTTATCGCATACGAGCCAGTTTGGGCTATCGGTACTGGTAAATCTGCTACTTCAGAGCAAGCTCAAGCTATTCACGCTCACATCCGTGGTTGGTTAGCTGCACAAAGTGCAACTGTTGCTGAAAAAGTTCAAATTCTTTACGGTGGCAGTGTTAAAGCCGCTACAGCTAAAGAACTTTTCTCTCAAGCTGACATTGATGGCGCGCTAGTTGGCGGTGCTTCTCTAATGGCTGAAGAGTTTGGCGCGATTATCGCTGCTGCAAACTAATACAGTTTCATTAAAAAAGCCGCTGTATTTACAGCGGCTTTTTTTTGTTCTTTTTTTAGCTAGCTCATTTTCACTAGTTGTTCTTGTAGTTCGTTTATTTCATCCCGCACCGCCGCAGCCTGCTCAAATTCCAGCTCTTTGGCATGATTGATCATTTGTTTTTCTAACTTCGCAATATTCTTCAGCATAATTTCTGGTGTGAGTGCTGCATACTTAGCTTTAGGTTCAGCAGCTTGAAGCACTTTGCTTTTACCAAAGTTACTAATATCCACGACTTTTTTGTTTAGCTTTTGCGGAACAATCCCGTTATCAAGATTAAACTGGTGTTGGATCTCTCTACGACGGTTGGTCTCCCCTATCGCTCGTTCCATAGAGCCAGTAATTTTGTCGCCATAAAGAATCGCTTTACCTTGAGGATGTCGGGCTGCACGACCAATGGTCTGAATGAGTGAACGCTCTGAACGAAGAAAACCTTCTTTATCCGCATCCAGAATGGCGACTAGCGATACCTCAGGCATGTCTAGGCCTTCTCGAAGCAAGTTAATGCCGACTAGTACATCAAATACTCCCATACGTAAGTCTCGGATGATCTCAACCCGTTCTACGGTATCGATATCTGAGTGCAAGTAGCGCACTTTTACCTGATGCTCAGTAAGGTACTCACTCAAGTCTTCTGCCATTCTTTTAGTGAGTGTGGTTACCAGCACGCGTTCATCTATGGCGGTGCGTAAGCGAATCTCAGAGAGTAAGTCGTCGACCTGAGTATTTACTGGGCGAACTTCTATCTCTGGGTCTAATAAGCCAGTGGGCCTAACAACTTGTTCAACAAATTCTTGATTGGTTTTTTCTAGTTCATAATTACTTGGCGTTGCCGACACAAAAATTGTTTGTGGTGCAATTTGCTCAAACTCTTCAAACTTTAGTGGCCTGTTGTCTAACGCCGATGGCAAACGAAAACCATAATTCACCAAATTTTCTTTACGTGAACGGTCACCCTTATACATCGCACCTATTTGCGGAACCGTCACGTGAGACTCGTCAATAATAAGAATGCCGTCAGCTGGCAAGTAGTCCAATAAGGTTGGTGGTGGCTCGCCAGGAGCGCGAGTAGACAGGTAGCGTGAATAGTTCTCGATGCCTGAGCAATACCCTAACTCATTCATCATTTCTATGTCGAATAGGGTGCGCTGTGATATTCGCTGCTCTTCAATTAACTTGTTTGCATCTAATAACTGTTTCTTGCGCTCGTTTAACTCTTCTTTTATAGAAGAGATAGCATTAAGAATTGTTTCACGAGGTGTTACATAGTGGGTTTTCGGGAAGATTGTAACCCTGGCCATTACGGCTTCTTCGGCTCCAGTTAACGGATCAAAGCTGCTAAGCCGCTCCACTTCCCCATCAAATAGCTCAATGCGCACCGCATTTTTATCTGACTCAGCGGGGAATACATCAATAACATCTCCGCGAACTCTAAAGGTTGAGCGCTGAAAAGCTGCATCGTTACGTGAATATTGTAATTCGGCTAAGCGACGTAAAATGGCGCGTTGGTCTATCATGTCCCCAACACTTAAGTGCAACATCATTTGTAGATAAGACTGAGGATCGCCTAAGCCGTATATAGCCGACACCGAGGCAACCAACACTACGTCACGTCGCTCTAATAAGGCCTTAGTTGCCGACAAGCGCATTTGCTCGATGTGGGAGTTAACAGATGCATCTTTCTCTATAAAGGTGTCTGTTGTAGGCACATATGCTTCTGGTTGATAGTAGTCATAGTAAGAAACAAAAAACTCTACTGCGTTATTAGGAAAGAATTCCTTCATTTCACTATATAGTTGGGCAGCTAAGGTTTTGTTAGGCGCAAGGACAATAGTTGGTCGATTTTGCTCTGCAATAACATTTGCAACAGTAAAGGTTTTACCTGAACCGGTAACCCCTAACAGAGTTTGATGAGCGAGGCCGTCTTCTAAGCCTTCTATAAGACTTGAAATAGCCGTTGGCTGATCGCCTGCCGGTTTGTATTCGGATACTAGATCAAATGGTTTTTTCACAGCTCTACTTACCAATCATTTGAAAGTTTTATCATCCGCTTATTCTACGCAAAACCTAGCCATAACCAAAAGGCGTATTAGTCTTGTAAAGAAAATCAGCATTGTTTAGCAGAGTATATCGCCAACTTAAAATCAATAGCAGATAACCCTAAATTGTGCACAGTAAGATGATTGTAATGAAAAGTAATGCACAACATTTTTTTTGTAAAAGCAACAACTTTTTTTACAGGTTAAAAATTGAGCTTTTATACCAATATCTAAATAAGTTGTTGATTAATAGCAATTAAAAGCAAAAAACGATGTAGATCAAATTTGAGCCTATGCTAGGCAATCATTGGGCTGTAGCCCTTAAGCGACTTTTAATGCACACAGTTATCCACAAAATCAGTGGATAAGTCACGCTAGCTACCAGCACCAAAGGCTTTTACATATTGTGTATAATTTTCGCGCAATCATCCTTAGCTATAAAGAAAACAGTTTTTATGATAATTAATTATCTGCGCATTTTTTATACCAGCTGAACAAGTTTCGATCTGTAGTTTGCAACAACTGGATGTAAGTTGAGCAAACAAACAGAAATTGTCATTTTTGACGTAGAATTAGTTGACACTTATAGGGGCAATTATTACTATGCGCCCCGCACTTAAGCAAAGCGATTCCCCAATAGCTCAGTTGGTAGAGCGGTGGACTGTTAATCCATGTGTCGTTGGTTCAAGCCCAACTTGGGGAGCCAAATCTCCTTTGCTTAGTCGAAATCAAGATTCCCCAATAGCTCAGTTGGTAGAGCGGTGGACTGTTAATCCATGTGTCGTTGGTTCAAGCCCAACTTGGGGAGCCAATCTTGATGACAATAGGTCAATACCTTATATGATTCCCCAATAGCTCAGTTGGTAGAGCGGTGGACTGTTAATCCATGTGTCGTTGGTTCAAGCCCAACTTGGGGAGCCAATCATATAACTAGATATACCTTACGATTCCCCAATAGCTCAGTTGGTAGAGCGGTGGACTGTTAATCCATGTGTCGTTGGTTCAAGCCCAACTTGGGGAGCCACTCCTTTTATCTAGTAAGCCCTATAATTCCCCAGTAGCTCAGTTGGTAGAGCGGTGGACTGTTAATCCATGTGTCGTTGGTTCAAACCCAACCTGGGGAGCCACACTTTCTTTCTTGTTCCTGCTATCTCCTTTTCGAAAATTACCAATCCTCAAAATATATTACCTAATCCTAAGCATCTGATAGATAAGTCTAATGTTTGCATGTATCATCATTAGAGATTGCTGATTTATTAAACAGGTAGGATATGAAAGGCCTTAGAACATTTTTTGTTGTAAATGCTTTTTTATTTATCGCGCTATGGATTGCGCTGGTGGGCGTGCACGTACAGTTGTTTAAACTGGATTTAGCGCGTGAAAACCAACAGATCAATACCCTGCTCTCTTTGCAGTTAACTGAAGTAGGCCAGCTCAATCAAGATTACTTAGCCACTTTACGTGACCAACACCAACTTAGTTTTATATCTACCCAGTTAGCCGTAGATAATACCCTGGCTTTAGTTGGTGCTACTCAACATTGGTTAGTTGACTTAGCTGAACCGAGTAAAACAGCCATGCAAACCATTGCTGTTGATAAATTCCAAGTAAACTTTAAGCCTTCTTTTGAATTTGTCAGCGATGGCTATTTGCGTTTGTATCTCACCATAGCCGCGCTTTGTGCCATGGGCTATTTACTTACCAGCCTTCTATATATACGTGCTATGTCACGTGTTAAGAGCAAACTGAAAAAATTAGTAAACGCTGATCGCTTAGTGGACGAAAAACCGGTACTTGGCGCTGTAGGCGAGTTAATCAAAGATCAAAAACAGCAGTTTACTCAGCAAATCCGCCAACAAAAACACGCCATTCAACAACTTGAAAAGCAAGTAGCTTTAGACCCATTAACCGGTCAATTTAATCGACACTCTTTCCGTCAAAAAATGCAGGAAATGTTAAAAACAACACCTAAAGATACGGTGTTGTTTTTAGTAAGAGCCTCGCAGCTTGAAGAAATAAACAAAGCGCGTGGCCACCAAGCGGGTGATGATTACATTAGAGATATCGCCAAGATAATCGATGTAAACCGTAAAGATTACTCGTCTAGTTCGTTATTTAGATTATTAGGAGCAGAGTTCGCTCTAATATTGCCTAAGTTTCCTGCCAGCAGAGTCAGCCAAATAGCTCAGGCTTTAAAAAGCTCTTTAAATGAATACAGTAATGGTAAGCAAATGCAAAGCGCCGCGTATACCGGTGTAACCGAACTTAAAAGCGGTGACTCTATAGAACGAGTGATTGCTCGTGCCGATGCCGCATTAGCTATCGCTCAAAGCTTATCTCCCAACGGCTGGGAAATAGTGCTCGAAGATGATGAAACATTAGAAAGTAGCGAACTACAGTGGCACTCAACCATTAGTTCGCTGATTAACAAAAGTAACTTCCGACTAGCCTCCCAAGCCATCCAATCGCTGCATCGTACAATGCCTGCGTACCATGAAGTCTTTATTCGGTTTTTAAGTGACAATCAGCAGCAGCTACCTACAGAAACTACCATGGTAATGGCACAGCGCCTGGGCATGATATTAGAGCTTGAAAAGGCAACTATCGGCTACATTCTTCATACCATCTCTAGCCAAAATGCTGAATATCGCTGGGGAATAAATCTAAGCAAGCTTATCTTAACCGACCCTGACTTTTGTTCTTGGCTAACACAGTTGCTACTCACCTACCCTAATTTAAAATCTCGGGTCGTTTTTGAGTTAGAAGAAGAAATATTAGATATGCACTTAAGCAACGCTAGAAAACTGTTCGAAGTGCTTCGCCGGAACAGCTGCCACACTGCCATTGCTGATTTTGGTAACGGTATTGGTTCGTTTAAGTTATTTAAAGAACTTAAACCTAACTACGTAAAGATCAGCAGTGATTTAGTGCAGGCTCTTGAAAGTGATAAAGCCAATCAACAATTTGTAAGTATGTTGGTAGAAGTATCACATCGACTTGGTTGCCAAGTTATTGCTCAAGGTGTTGAAACCTTAGAGCAAAAACAACTGCTTGAATCGATGTATGTAGACAGCTTGCAGGGCTACTTAATATCTCGCCCCGAGCTTATTGCTTAATTACTGAAGGGGTTGGCAGTGGATGATTTGATTGCTACTGCCACGCCATTGTAATTTTGGATCAGCCAGTTCTTGCTCAAATTTTCCATCTATTAAGGTATCTACTTGTTTAACGATGGCCTGTTGTTGCTGGCTTAGTTCTTCTAGGCGATACCCGGTCCACATCCAAATATCTTTACCAGCACACTCTGTTTTTACCCGCTCGACTAGGCGTTGTACAGCATCTAAATTATTAGGATGCAGCGGGTCGCCGCCACTTAAGCTAAGCCCCTTTCGGCGAATCCTTGTGTCGTTTAAATCATTGATGATCTGTTGCTCTAACTCTGCGGTGTAAGCGTGACCCGCATCGCAACGCCATGACTTTTGGTTATAGCAACCGCGACATTGGTGCTCACAGCCAGCAACAAACAAGGTACAGCGTGTACCTTGTCCGTTCACCACATCTACCGAATGGTAACTCAAATAATTCATTTACAAATGTTTCACTCGGCGTTTAACTTCTTCTTGTTTGCCATAGTTAAATGGACGTGCATCAGGGCTTCCTAAATAGCCACATACTCGTCGAGTAACAGATACCTTACTCGATTCAGTATTGCCACAAGAAGGACACTCAAATCCCTTACTGGTACAGTTAAACTCGCCGGTAAAATCACACTCGTAACATTCATCAATAGGCGTATTAGTGCCGTAATAAGGAACGCGACTATAGCTGTAATCCCAAACATCTTCTAAGGCTTCTGTGTTGTGCTGCATGTTCGGATATTCACCGTAACAGATAAAACCGCCACTGGTTACAGAAGGATAAGGCTGTTCAAAATCAATCTTGTCGAAAGGATTTACTTTCTTTTCTACATCTAAGTGGAAGCTATTGGTGTAGTAACCTTTATCAGTTACGCCCTCAATCACCCCAAACTTTTTAGCGTCTAAGCGGCAGAAGCGATCGCATAAGTTTTCGCTTGGCGTGCTATATAAGCTGAACGCGTAACCACTTTCTTTTTCCCAACGTAAAGTGGCTTGTTTTAAGGCAGTCACGATGCCGATAGCTTTTTGTTGTAGCTGTTTGCTGTCGTAAACGTGGTCGCTGTTTTCGTATAGAGCATTTACGGTTTCATGTAAGCCAATGTAACCTAATGAAATTGACGCTCGGCCATTCTCAAAGATTTTCGACACATCATCTTCGGCATTTAAACGCACACCACAAGCACCTTCCATATATAGGATTGGAGCAACCTTTGCCTTCACACCTTTTAGGCGAGAAATACGACTATCTAATCCGTGTTTCGCTACGCTTAAACGCTGATCGAGAAGTTCGAAGAAGCGTTGCTCATCACCTTTGGCCTCTATGGCGATGCGCGGTAGGTTTAAGCTGACCACACCAAGGTTATTACGACCATCATGAATGTCTTTACCTTCTTCTTGGTAGTGACCTAAGAAACTACGACACCCCATTGGGGTTTTAAATGAGCCCGTTACTTCGACAACTTTGTCGTAGTTTAGGATATCCGGATACATGCGTTTAGAAGCACATTCTAATGCCAACTGCTTAATATCGTAGCTTGGATCGGTTTTCTTATGGTTTAAGCCATCTTTAATTGCAAATACAAGTTTAGGGAACACCGCTGTTTTGGCATTTTTGCCTAACCCTGCAATACGATTATCTAGGATTGAACGTTGAATGAGTCGCGAAGCCCAGCAAGAACCCAAGCCAAAACCAAAAGTAACAAATGGTGTTTGCCCATTCGCAGTGTGTAGGGTGTTTACTTCGTACTCTAGAGACTGGAATGCATCGTGACATTCTTTTTCAGTTTGTGCTTTAGCGTAAGCTTCGGCATCCGCTATTTGCCATTTATTCGCAGTAGCTAAGTGCTTTTCGTGACTTTTAGTTACGTAAGGCGACAAAATCTCATCGATGCGATTAATTGTTGTGCCACCATAAATATGACTGGCAACCTGAGCGATGATTTGGGCAGTTACGGCAGTCGCCGTTGAAATTGATTTTGGCGTTTCAATTTCAGCGTTACCCATTTTGAACCCACCGGTTAACATGCCTTCTAAGTCGATAAGCATACAGTTAAACATTGGGAAAAATGGCGCGTAATCTAAATCGTGAAAATGGATTTCGCCTGTTTCGTGTGCCTTTACAACGTCACGCGGAAGTAAGTGAGTTTTTGCGTAGTGCTTTGCCACAATGCCCGCTAATAAATCGCGTTGAGTTGGGATAACCTTGCTGTCTTTGTTAGCATTTTCGTTTAATAGCGCTGCGTTACTTTGCTCAACCAAACCACGGATTTCAGCGTTCAGTACACTACGCTTTTCGCGCGCAACATCACGGTCGTGACGATACTCAATGTAGGCTCTGGCTAAGGTTTTGTTGTCACTTTCCATCAAGTAGTTTTCTACCGAAGATTGGATATCATTGATATCTACTTCAGGTAAGTTCAAAAACTGCTCGGTTACTTTTTGGGTAATTTGTAATGCAACTAGGTTATCCTTAACACCTAAAGCTTCTGCTGCTTTAAGTACTGCATCTACAATCCGCTTTGCGTCGTAAGGTACACGGCTTCCGTCTCGTTTTATCACGACTGTTTTCACGATTTACGCTCCAATTTCACTCACTCACTAAATAAAAAACTGTGGAACCCGCGCCGCTAAAGGCTTCTAACAATGAACTGCTCAAAAATGCGCCCAATGTGATGGTTATCCATATATTGTGGTTAAGGATTTTAGATCCCACTAGATATAGTAGTCGAGAGATTTTAAGGATAAAGCAAATACAAATGATCGAGATCAACCGAAGGGTAAAAAGTAGATTTAATCGCTCAAAAATGATTCACAACTCACAGCAAATTTTTAGCGCCTTTTCCACATTGAAGTCACGGTTGTTATACGTACCACAAACAAGGATAATAGCGGCTCGTTCCGCTGCATCTTATTTAAATGACTGAATATTTGTTATTATTAATCAGTACCGTACTGGTTAACAATTTTGTGCTGGTTAAGTTTTTGGGTCTATGCCCATTTATGGGTGTGTCCAGCAAAGTAGAAACCGCTATAGGTATGGCTTTAGCGACCACTTTTGTGCTTACCCTCGCCTCAATGAGTTCTTATCTAGTAGAACAATACATATTGTTGCCACTAGATATTGTGTATCTGCGCACCATGAGCTTTATCTTGGTAATAGCCGTTGTCGTGCAGTTCACTGAGATGTTTGTACAAAAAGCCAGCCCAGCGTTACACCGAGTATTAGGCATTTATCTACCGCTTATCACCTCTAACTGTGCGGTATTAGGCGTGGCGCTATTAAACATTAATGAGCAGCATGATCTATTTGAATCAATTATCTATGGTTTTGGCGCAGCAGCGGGTTTCTCTCTAGTGTTAATTTTGTTCTCAGCAATGCGTGAGCGCTTAGTGGTAGCTGATATACCACTACCGTTTAAGGGTGCGGCGATCGCCATGATCACGGCGGGGCTTATGTCCTTAGCCTTTGTCGGTTTTACTGGATTAATTAAGTAGTATATTTAGATGTTAGAAGCACTCATTGCAATCACCCTGTTAGCCTTAGTCTTCGGTGGAATACTGGGTTATGCAGCTATCAAATATAAAGTTGAAGGCAACCCAATTGCCGACCAAGTGGAAGCATTGCTGCCACAAACACAGTGTGGCCAATGTGGTCATCCTGGTTGTCGCCCTTATGCCGAAGCCATTGCTAATGGTGAAGCTATAAATAAATGCCCACCAGGTGGCGAAGAGACAGTAGTAAAACTAGCAGAATTACTTGGGGTTGAAGCGATCCCTCTGGATGAATCAGCCTTTAAAGAAGATGACCGAAAAAAAGTTGCCTACATCGTAGAAGATGCGTGTATCGGTTGTACCAAGTGTATTCAAGCCTGCCCTGTTGATGCCATTATGGGCGCTAATAAACACATGCACACCGTTATTACTAAAGAGTGTACCGGATGTGAGCTTTGTGTAGCCCCCTGCCCAACCGACTGTATTGAAATGCGCCCGATACCTACAACAACCAAGAACTGGGATTGGAAATTGAACCAAATTGATGTCGCAATCATCGAGGAACAAAAATAGATGGTGGCGTGGTTAGACAAAATTAAGCAGGGTTTTACTTGGAACTACCAAGGCGGTGTTCACCCAGAAACCAAAAAACAGGATATCAACTGTGATAAACCTGAACTTATTAACTTGCCTAAAGAGTTAAGTATACCCGTTCAGCAACACATCGGCAGCGCGGGAAAGTTACTCGTAGAAGTTGGCGAAAAGGTATTACGTGGGCAAGCCTTAACTGAATCTCAGTTCTTTCAAGCACCACCAGTTCATGCCTCACTTTCTGGTGAGATTATCGCGATTGAGCCAAGAGTATCAGCGCATGCTTCAGCCATTCCCGAGTTAAGTGTTGTGATCCGCGTAGATGCAAAGCAACAAGATGCCCAATGGCCAAACCCTCTGCGTGATGAAGAGTTAAGCCCTGAAGCCATTTGCCAACGCGTTCATTTATCAGGAATATCCGGTATGGGTGGCGCAGGCTTCCCTACAGCTTTAAAAATTACACCGCACAAGCCTTTGGATGTACTGATTATAAACGGCGCCGAATGCGAGCCCTATATATCAGCAGACGATTGTTTAATGCAGAACTATGCCGCTGAAATTATTGGTGGTGTTGCTTTACTGCAAAAAGTACTCAAGCCAGCGCTTACCATTGTTGCAGTCGAAGATGATAAACCTAAAGCCATTAAAGCCTTAGAAGCCGCTAGCACACAAGATATCATCATCCGAAGCATTCCCACCAAATACCCTTCTGGTGGCGAAAAACAACTTATTCAAGTACTTACTGGAAAAGAAGTTAAGGCTAATCAGCTACCGATTGACTTGGGCATGCTGGTGCAAAATGTAGGTACTGCTTACGCCGTACATCGCGCAGTCACACTTGGCGAACCTTTAATATCCCGAATAGTCACACTCGCAGGTGATCTTGTAACAAGCCCAAGCAATTACTGGGTACCAATTGGCACAGCAGTAAACGATGTGATCAGCAAAAAGCTGCAGGGTGAACATAACGCACCTACCATCATGGGCGGCTCAATGATGGGCTTCATGCTGCCTAACAACCAAGCACCGGTGGTTAAAACAACCAACTGCTTAATTGTTAATAATCCAATGGCAGCTGACAATGAGTCACCGTGTATTCGTTGTGGCGAATGTGCTCAAGCCTGCCCAATGGGGTTGCTACCTCAGCAGTTGTATTGGTATGCCAAAGGCGATGAGCTGAACAAAGCGCGTAACTTCAATATGATGGACTGCATTGAATGTGGAGCCTGTGCCTTTGTGTGTCCAAGCGAAATTTCTTTGGTGCAACACTACCGAACAGCAAAAGCCAAAATACGCAGTGAAGATTTAGCGCAAAAAGAAGCAGATATAGCCAAACAGCGCTTTGATGCTCGCCAAGCGCGTTTAGAAAAGGACAAGTTAGAACGCAAAGCAAAACATCAACAAGCTGCTTTACGTCGACAAGCTCAAGCAGAAGACAGTGCTAAGCAAAATAAACCTGATCCCGTTGCTGCAGCATTAGCAAGAGTAAAAAACAAACAAGCCGGTAGCCCAGCAGCTAAACAAGATGAAACCGGTGAATGGGTACCAGATAACCAAGCGGCGATTGCTGCTCGTGAAGCTCTTAAAGCTGAAAGAAGAGCTAAGCGAGACGACGAAAGCAAAACTAGCCCTAACCCAGCGGTCGCGGCAGCTATCGCGCGCGCAAAAGCCAAGAAGCAACAAGGTCAAGAATCCGAAACTACTGCAGTTGAAGGCGAAGGTAGCAAATCTAGTAACCCTGCTGTGGCTGCCGCCATCGCAAGGGCTAAAGCGAAGAAGGCTGAAGCTCAACAACAAACAGAGCCCACTACCGCTACTAATCCAGCCGTGGCCGCTGCGGTAGCACGAGCGAAAGCAAAAAAACAAGCTAGCCAAGAAGCAAGTACAGACCAAACTGGCGACAGTTTAAATAAGCCTGCAGCAAAATCTTCAGCAAACCCAGCTGTTGCTGCAGCAATAGCCAGAGCTAAAGCCAAAAAAGCAGCGCTAGCTGAATCTGAGGAAGTTAATGAGTTAGCTAGCAAGACTAACAACAAGGATGATGAAGCCTTTGAGTCCACTTCTGCTGGCGGTGAAGCTGTTCAACAAAACACACTGAGTGATGGAAGTGCTAATGCTAGCGATAGCAAGTCTAAGGCTATAGCCGCAGCAGTTGCCAAAGCTAAAGCCCAAAAGGCCAATATCGCCGATACAGTAGCTGATACAAACTCAAGCCCAGAAAAACCAGCTAAAAAAGTTAACCCCGCGGTTGCCGCGGCAGTTGCTCGCGCTAAAGCTAAAAAGCTCGCAGAACAACAGCGCGAAGAGAAAGACACAAATGAATAGCACTAACATAAAAAGCTCTCCTTTCGTTAGAAAGCCCCTAAAAACCAAAACATTGATGTTTTGGGTGATTCTTTGCCTTTTGCCAGGTTTATTAGTTCAAAGTTTTCATTTTGGAATAGGCACCTTAATACAAGTAATGCTCGCATCAACCGTAGCGGTGTTGAGTGAAACCTTAGTGCTTATCTTGCGCAAGCGACCAATATGGCCAACCATAAGTGACAACAGTGCATTGGTCACCGGCATTTTAATTGGGTTAGCACTTCCAGCCTATGCTCCTTGGTGGATAGCGCTGATCGGTACTTTCTTTGCGATAGTTGTTGTAAAGCATTTGTATGGCGGGCTTGGACATAATATTTTTAATCCAGCTATGGCTGCATACGTGTTGTTGCTGGTGTCTTTTCCGGTAACCATGACAAGCTGGATGCCGCCGCAGAGCTTGTTAGTTGAGAGCTTGTCTAGCATCGATGGTTTTTCGCTAATTTTTAACGGTTTTACTGTAGACGGTTTTAGCATTAAACAAATTGCTAGCATCGATGGTCACACCATAGCTACGCCTCTTGATGAGATGAAAACACAACTCACTTTAGGTTTTACTTCTACTGAAATTTCTAGCCATGAGATCTACAGCGGCTTTGCAGGTATTGGTTGGCAATGGATTAACGTAGCCTACTTAGCAGGTGGTTTAGCACTAATTTACTTAAAAGTAATTCGCTGGCATATTCCTTTGGCTTTTGTAGGGACTCTTTTTGTTTTGAGTCTGCTTTCTGCTGCTATCAATCCTGACCATTCTATTCCTGTGTTGCTACAACTATTTTCTGGCGCAACCATGATTGGCGCATTTTTCATACTAACCGACCCAGTAAGCGCAGCAACTAGCAACCTAGGCAGAATGATATATGCAAGCTTAGTTGCACTATTAGTATTTGTGATCAGGAATTATGGCGGCTACCCAGACGCAATCGCCTTTGCAGTTTTGCTCGCCAATATGGCAGTGCCAATGATAGATCACTTCACCAAACCCCGCGTATATGGTTACGGCGAAGGAAGTAGCAATGACAACTAAACGCCAATCAATGACAAAAAACGCGGCGATGTTGGCCTTGTTCGCCTTTGCCTGCACTTTGTTAGTTGTCATCGTTAACTACTTCACAGAGCCAAGAATTGAACAACAAGTTAAAGCTCAACTGATTAGATCAACCAATGAAGTCTTATCAGAAGAATTGGCCACTAGCGATTATCAGCAACGGTGTTTAATCGTTAAAGAACCCCAGTTTTTAGGTAGCGATAAAGACCAAACCATTCGACTCATTGAGTTAAACCAAGTTACAGCTGCATATGTTTACCAGACTATCGCCCCAGATGGTTACAGCGGTCAAATTCGCCTGCTAGTAGGCTTAAACGCAGACTCAACGATTAGCGGAGTTCGTGTAGTACAACACAACGAAACACCGGGTTTAGGTGATAAAGTAGAAACTCGAAAGTCTGATTGGATTTACCAGTTTAACGGCCAAGGCCTGATAGATGAAAAAGATTCTCGCTGGGCCGTAAAAAAAGACGGCGGCCAATTTGACGCCTTTACTGGCGCCACAATTACACCACGCGCCGTGGTAAAAGCAGTCAAAAACGTATTAATTTATCACGCCAAAAATCAGCAAAGCATTAATGACAATGCTACAGATTGTTAAAGGAATATTTGATGAGCGAATATAAGCAATTAGCTTGGCAAGGCCTTTGGAAAAACAATCCTGGATTAGTTCAGCTGCTAGGCTTGTGCCCTCTGCTTGCTGTTACCTCTACGGTAACTAATGCGCTTGGCTTGGGTGTAGCAACCATGCTGGTACTGATTGCCTCAAACACAACGGTATCACTGATTCGTAAATGGGTAGCTAAAGAGATCCGCATTCCAGTATTTGTTATGGTGATTGCATCCTTTGTTACCTGCATACAACTGTTGATGAATGCTTATACCTATGGCTTGTATCAAAACTTGGGGATATTCATTCCCCTCATTGTGACCAACTGTATCATTATTGGCAGGGCCGAGGCGTTTGCTGCGCGTAACAGCGTTAAGCCAGCGGCATTTGATGGATTAATGATGGGTCTAGGTTTTGGACTTGTGCTAGTAGCGGTTGGCGCTATTCGAGAGTTATTAGGCAATGGCAGTTTGTTTTACGGAATTGAGCTGCTGCTGGGCGAATGGTCATCCTTCTTATATGTTCAAATCGTCGATTTTAACGAACACTTTTTAGTTGCGATTCTTCCTCCTGGCGCATTTTTGGTAATGGGTTTTATCATCGCCCTAAAAAATGTGATTGATAACAAAGCTAAAGCCAAACAAGCATCAGCAGAACCACTTTCAGATAGTACTCAAAGCGCATGAACAAACAAAAACGTTTAGAAATACTTACTCGTCTTAGAGATAACAACCCTCACCCAACCACTGAGCTAAACTTCTCTAGTCCTTTTGAGTTGCTCGCAGCAGTTTTATTATCAGCGCAAGCCACAGATGTGTCGGTAAACAAAGCAACCGATAAACTCTACCCGGTTGCTAACACGCCTCAAGCCATTTTTGATTTAGGTGTAGATGAGCTAAAAAGCTACATTAAAACCATTGGCTTGTTTAACTCGAAAGCTGAAAACTTAATTAAAACCTGCAAAATTCTCCTGGAACAACACGGCGGTGAAGTTCCAGAAAGCCGAGAAGCCTTAGAAGCGCTGCCAGGCGTAGGAAGGAAAACTGCCAACGTAGTGCTAAACACCGCGTTCGGTTGGCCAACCATCGCTGTGGACACCCACATCGACCGCGTATCTAATCGCACCAAATTCGCCATGGGTAAAAACGTGGTTGAAGTTGAAAATAAACTTTTAAAAGTCGTTCCAAAAGAATTTAAAGTCGATGTACACCACTGGCTTATTTTGCATGGCCGTTATACTTGTGTTGCACGTAAACCGCGTTGCGGCTCATGCATTATTGAAGATTTATGTGAGTATAAAGATAAAGTCGACTAAATGTAGTGCCTGAGTTGTATCAACAAAATATCGGTCTGTTAGATAAGGTGGTAGACCCATTTCAAGTGCAGTTTTCGCCAACGCTCGCTACGACTCTTAATAAAAAATGAATTCTGATTCAATTGAATGCCCATTTATCTAAGCCATTAAACATAATAGATTTGCTCTCAAGTTAGTCGGGAATTCCCAATTACAAAATCAGGAGAGCGTAAATGAAAAATGCCGCAATAAGCCTAAATAGTGAACTTGAAAAAGCTCGCGCACTAACACTCCCCTCAAGGCAAGACATGCTTGCGCGTTCACCTTCTGTGCAGTCATTTTGGATTAACAACCAACAGCTGCTCGCTAATGCATGGAGTGAATGGGAACAATCTAGCAGTGGCTCAATACTTGTTTCTGGCGAATCTCTACTAGATGAAAAATTACAAAGCGCTGTAAATACGGCTTGGCAAGATCCAACAACCGAAATCCTAGTTAAAGATTTGTGGGAAGAGGCAGCTCCTGGTGTATACACTGCGCAGTTTTTTAGCCCTGAAAAACTAAGCGAGTTACGCCAATACTTAGATAGTGTAGCCACTGCGGATATACCTTTAAGACCGCCCTATGGAATAGTACTGAATCGACATGGCGCGATGCTTGACGAACGATCAGAAGGTTATCTTGCCGCTCCAAGTTTTCAGGCGTTTTACCGAGTATTACTGGACAAATACATGCGCCCGATTGCGCGCCTGTTGTTTCCAGAAATATATGGCTACGACAACCAAACTTTTGGTTTTTCTATTCAGTGGCAAGCTGGAATGGACACATCTCTGCGCCTTCATACCGATGCGTCCTCGGTAACAATGAATATTAATATGAATTTACCGGATGAAAAGTTTACCGGTTCAGAAGTTGATTTTTACGACCCAATCACAGGAAGCTTTAAAAGGCTATCATTTGAGCCAGGAACAGCAATGATTCATCGGGGCAATATTGCGCACGCTTCTCAGCCAATACGAAGCGGTGAACGTTCTAACATGGTGCTTTGGTTGTACGGAGACCGAATGCAAACGCCCATTGCTTATAACCAAGCTGATCCAGTATCTGCGAGGCAACGTTGGAGTACTCCAACAGCACCGCGAGACAGAAGTGCGCCTTTCTAAAGTTGATCAAAAAGGTAGAGCTAGTCGCTCTACCTTTTTTCTATAACAGGTCTTTACCCAGTGAGATAACTACTCTTCGGTTTCGCTCTCGGCCCATGGTATTGTCGTTACGCGCAACGTGCCTGCGTTCACCATGTCCAGAAACTTCAATAACACTTTCATCTAAGCCGCCAGACTTAAAGTAATCTCTTACCATGTTCGCGCGCTTTTCAGAGAGTTCTTGGTTAATCCACTTACCGCCGTAACTATCGGTATAGGCGTCTACCAACACTACATCTATCTCTGGGTCATGCTTAACGTAGTCACCAATTAGCTGTAAGCGCTTCTTCGAACGAGGTGTTAACTCATTGCTATTTGACTGGTAGGTTAAAACGGTAAACGCGATGTCATCAAATGAATAAGGTAATAAGCGACCTACACACTTTAGGAAATCGTTGTATTGAGTTTTAAAGTTAATCGAGGATATTCCAACCGCAGTTGTATTATTGCTCGCGTACCAATCGTTAAAGTAAAAGGTAGGGACATTACCGTCTTCTAGCTCACTCAGCATCTGCCAAGCGGGTTGAGCATTTACGTAACCGTCGAATTGCTGATAGAAAGACAACTCGCTAATCCGTTTAGAGCTTGCGCCGGGCTTCCATTGGGGAGGAACACTGCGTAAGGAGACTTGATGAGTCTCTGCGGAAATCTTGTACATGTCTAAGTAAAAATCTAGATTTACATTTTTAGATGACCGGCTAATGAAACTCGCAACACCAAAAGATGGAATGAAATGATCCATTCTACATTCAATAGGGGTTTTGTTTGATACCACCCAAGTTGAGTCATCTAACGATGCTGAATAGTTGCGCACGTTTGCATGGGCAGACATGACGCTTAATGCCAAAGGCAGCAATAAGTAATGTTTCATTAGCAGAAATCCTCTCTTCTCCATAAATTATCGGCATCTAGGCGATAATCTTTAAAGCAAATTAGCGATTCTTTGCAGCTTTTGTAATAATGCGCGCTTCAAATATTACTTACCCACATTATGACCATTACTGAACTCACGACCGAATTAATGTCTAGTAGATTTCGCGGCTACTACCCAGTAGTTATCGACATAGAAACCGCTGGCTTTAACGCTAAAACAGATGCCTTATTAGAGATCGCAGCCGTTTTGCTAAGTTTTAACCAACAAGGCGAATTGCATGTACTGGAAACGATCCAGTTTAATGTGGAGCCTTTTGAAGGCGCTAACTTAGAACAAGCCGCATTAGAGTTTACCGGGATAGACCCAAACAACCCTTTGCGTGGTGCGGTAAGCGAAGACTTTGCTTTGAAAGAAATGTTTAAGCCAATACGCAAGGCATTAAAAGCCCATGGTTGTAACAGAGCAGTGATGGTGGCTCACAATGCAGCCTTTGACATGGGATTTTTTAACGCAGCGGTAGAGCGTTGTAATATTAAGCGTAATCCATTCCACCCTTTTGTAAGCTTTGATACTACCAGTATAAGTGCCCTAGCCTTGGGTCAAACTGTATTGGCCAAGGCTTGTAAAGAAGCGGGCTTAGAATTTAGCAACGAAGAAGCACACTCTGCGCTATACGACGCGCAAAAAACAGCAGAGCTGTTTTGTCTAATCGTTAACAAGTGGAAAACTCTTGGCGGTTGGCCGCTACCCACACCAGACCAAGATGAGAATCATTAAGTGATGATTGCTAATCCAGTTGTATTGTCGGTGTGCTTAATGCTGATACTAAGTTTACTTAGAGTAAATGTAGTATTGGCTTTATCGGTAAGTGGAATCATCGGTGGACTTTTGTCTGATCTCAGCCTAAATGAAACCATAGCGGCGTTTGAAGCGGGCTTAGGTGATGGAGCAAAAATTGCCTTAAGTTATGCTCTGCTAGGAGCATTTGCAGTAGCCATTGCAAGAAGTGGCTTAACAGATATTATCACCGGAAAAATTGTAAGCACAGTGAAGCTTCATAAAGAGCAGCATCTTTCATTGGTTAAATGGCTAATGCTTGCAGCTATTATTTTGATGGCGGTAAGCTCGCAAAACTTAGTACCGGTGCACATTGCCTTTATTCCGATACTCATCCCACCGTTACTAGCGGTTTTTAATCAGCTAAATATGGACCGCAGAATCATTGCTTGCTGCATCACCTTCGGCTTGGTCACTACTTATATGTGGCTACCCTATGGCTTTGGCAGCATATTCTTAAACCAATTACTACACGGTAACATTTCATCAGCAGGTTTAACGATTGATAAAAGCCAGTTACCCATTGCTATGACGATACCAGCCCTAGGAATGGTATTAGGGCTTGCTACAGCGATACTTTTCTCTTATCGAAAGCCAAGAGCATACCAAACAGCGGCGACGAATAGTGAGCAAAGCACAAGCAAGGTATTACCAAG
The DNA here is from genome assembly GCF_900537085.1 of Agarivorans sp. Alg241-V36. Classification (NCBI taxonomy): domain Bacteria; kingdom Pseudomonadati; phylum Pseudomonadota; class Gammaproteobacteria; order Alteromonadales; family Alteromonadaceae; genus Agarivorans; species Agarivorans sp. Alg241-V36. Next base: position 195,122 of record NZ_UNRE01000008.1, read on the forward strand.
CTCTGCAAAAACTGTTTTAAACATCGCTATTATATTAGTTGCTTTAGCAGTAAACGTTTATACCGATTCAATTATCATGGGCGCGTTAGCGGGCTTTTTGTTACTCACCACTGCGTCAGGTTTAAAACCCCAAAACAGCCAAGATTTGTTTGTTGAAGGCGTAAAACTGATGGCCTTAATTGGATTCATTATGATCGCTGCAAATGGCTTTGCTGGGGTTATGAAGGCTACCGGGGGCGTACCCGACTTAGTGAATAGCGCTCAAAGTATACTTGGTGATAACAAGGCTTTCGCAGCTGCAATGCTATTGCTAATGGGCTTACTGATTACTATGGGAATAGGTTCGTCATTTTCGACCATTCCCATTATTGCCGCTATATACGTACCGCTCGCCCTCTCCCTCGGTTTCTCTGAATTAGCGACGGTTGCCTTAGTGGGAACATCAGCTGCTTTGGGTGATGCAGGCTCGCCGGCCTCAGACTCAACACTTGGCCCTACTGCTGGATTAAACAGTGACGGTCAGCATGATCATATTTGGGATACGGTTGTACCTACTTTTTTGCACTTCAACTTACCACTGTTGGTTTTTGGTTGGATAGCAGCTATTGTTCTATAGAGCTAACAAACTGTTTTAACTACATATTGAACGTTTAACATTGAGAAACGAATTGACTGAATCAGCCTTAAGCATTGATAAACTAACACCTACATTTTCGCTAGAAAACGTAAACCCAACTAATGACATTCAATGGTCGAGTTTATTGCCTATAGCTAAATCTAGTTTTGACTACTTTACACAGCCCAATAATCACCAACAAGTCATGGTGTGCCAAGGCCCTAGTTTTTTCAATTTGCATTCAGTACTCGCTGACTTTGCTAAAGATCTTAATTTAGAGCAACTAGCTTACGCCTTAATATTCAACCCTATCCAGCCTAAACGCCCATATTGTATTGAGCTTACTCAACAAGGCCAAAAGGCGTTTGAGCAAGCTATGCTTCAGATTGAAGATTTGCTAAATAAGGATTTTGGCTCAGAACTGTTAGCTAAAGAACTCGGAGAAGAATTAGCGTTTATGGAAGAGTCTCAATCAGACTCCCTAACAAAAATTCTACAAGGACTCTCCGAAGCACAAGTTGCTAAACCAGTATTGACACTCATTAAACAGCTTTTTGAGTACCTTGTTGAACTGCCATCTTTTTCTACCATTCAAAAGTTCTATAAAACATGGCTTAGCAAGCCAACGCTAAACTATTGCCACGAATTCACTAGAACGTCGGTTTTTGGTCAGTACCTTTCTCAGCCTATTGAACATTGCTCGGAGTTAGTGGAAGTAAATTTAGGGGCTATTCACCACTCTGCTTCTGGCATATTGGTAATCAATGCAGAAGACGTTCTTGCAGAAGCGAAGCTTTGGTTTGAACTAAAAGCTTGTTTAGCTACATCAATACTTTCTTGGGATAAACTGCAAGGCGACAAAGTAACTAGCCAACCACAAAACTTGTCGATAAACACAAAGTTAGTGCTTGTTGGCAATGCCAATGCCATCGCCGATTTATATGAGCTCGACCCAACTATAAGAAGCCTAGGGCTTTTAGAAACAGAACTGCCACTAGAAATAGAAGCTACTTCAAACAATATCGATTTATATTTAAGCCACATTAATGGCGAGTTAGCTCTACGTGGCTTATCTAGCTTAACAGCCGAACTCTATGAAAGTGTGTTGCGCTACTCCGCTAGGCTTTGTGAGCATCAAAAATATTTAAGTTTAGATGTGCAAGAGTTGATTGCACCACTTCAATCACTAACGCTCAAGCAATTCAAGCCAAATAGTCAGGGCTTTACTCAAGCACTAGAGTTACTAAGCAACAACGTTAACAACCAGCAAAAATTTAGTGACCTTTCCTATAGAGATAAGCAAACCAATATTTGCTTAAGCGGTGAACAAGTTGGCCAAATTAACGGTTTATCGGTTATCGACTTCGCTGGTTTGGGTTTGTCATTTGGTGAGCCCATTAGAATAACCGCAAATGTGTTTCAGGGTGACGGCGACTTTAACGATATAGAGCGAAAGGCTGAACTAGCAGGAAATGTTCACGCTAAATCGATGATGATCATCCATGGTTTTCTAAATCAATTATTTGCCAGTGAGCATCATTTCCCCTACTCCGGCAACGTCGTATTTGAACAGTCTTATCATGACATAGACGGTGATAGCGCCTCTCTTGCATCAGCCTTAGCCTTGCTAAGTGCTATCTCAAAGCTTCCCATTCAGCAAAATACTGCAGTAACTGGCGCTTTAGACCAAAAAGGCAATGTATTGGCTGTAGGCGGTATCAATGAAAAGATTGAAGGTTACTTAAGGGTTGCTCGCATCGTTAGTAATGAGCAACCCATTGTTGTCGTGATCCCAGAAGCGAACTTAAATCAACTCAACCTTTCTAAAGACGTATTGAGTGCCGTTGAGCAAAAGCAATTAAGTATTTTCACCGTTTCTACTATTCACCAGGCAATACCGTATTTGTTTAATTTGCCTGCGGGTGAATTACTCGATGAACAAAGTGTTTACGGAAAAATCTACAAACTAATCAACCTACCCAACGATGACATTGGTTTAATTCGTTGGCTTTTGAAGAAAATATCCGACTTATTCAAGTTTTAGTGAATTTTTCGGACATCGGACTTGTTTAGCGTACACGTGTTCGCTAAAGTATCGGCAAATTTTATAAAGGTATAATTCATGACTCAGGTTTCGCAAAAAGAACTAGGTAAAACTAGCTATGAACGCCAAGAATTGCTTGATTGCAGCCAAGGCCTTTTATTTGGTGAAGGAAACAGTAAGTTACCAGCACCAAACATGCTAATGATGGACCGTATTCTAAAAATCACCCACGAAGGTGGTGAATTTGGAAACGGTGAAATCGTTGCTGAGTTAGACATTACTCCTGATTTATGGTTTTTTGATTGTCACTTCCCTGGCGACCCAGTAATGCCTGGTTGCTTAGGTTTAGATGCAATGTGGCAACTTGTGGGCTTTTTCTTAGGTTGGAGCGGTGGTCCGGGCAAAGGACGCGCATTGGGTGTAGGTGAAGTTAAATTTACCGGCCAAGTATTACCAACCGCAAAAAAAGTCACTTACCGTATTCAAATGAAGCGTGTAATTATGCGCAAATTGGTTATGGGTATTGCTGATGGTGTAGTAGAAGTAGATGGTCGCCAGATTTACTCTGCCAACGACCTAAAAGTGGGTTTATTTACCGACACCTCTACTTTCTAGTATTGCTAATACACTGACCCGTCCTAAGATAGGTTGACGATTTTTAGGCCAGCTCCAGTAGCTGGCCTTTTCTATTGTGCACCTGATTGGGCGTTTTCATATTTAAACTCAGATGCGGCCTCATAGCGTTGTATATCGCTATCGATTCTTTTACAAGTATCTTCATTTCTTTAAGCGTTTTACATCGGTACAGTAAAAACTCCTGCTTCAGTATTCCGTTTATCCTTTCCGCCAACGCATTTTGGTAGCAATCATAACCGTCTGTCATCGAGGGTCGAATTTGGTTTATCAACAGTTCATCCTGATAAACTGCCGAGCAGTATTGTGAGCCTCGGTCTGAGTGGTGTACCGTGTTAGCGATATAGCGCTTATCTTTAACCGCCATTTTCAGGGCCTTCACTACGCTGTCAGCTTTCATGTCCTCACTCAAGTGATGACCGACTATTTTACGAGAAGCAGCATCGGTCACCAGCGACAGATAGTGTACACCTTGGTCTGATTCAAGATAGGTTATGTCGCTAACCAGTACATGCTCTGCATCATGTAACCCTTCCTCTTTCAGCAGGTTAGGATGTTTCTTCATCCAGTGCTTGCTGAATGTCGTTTTGGTGAAGCTTCTCTTTGGTTTAACCAGCAAACCATCACGTCTCAAAGAGGCAAATAGCCCATCTCGTCCAAGTTTAATGTCGTGCTCAAGGAGTTTAGGCTTTATCAACACGTAGAG